>CALIQO010000579.1 GCA_938044055.1 uncultured Saprospiraceae bacterium | reverse complement strand
GCCTCCGCAACAGCCTCTATGATTCATACACTTCTAGATACATCCATAAGGATGATGGTACCCCTTATACTGGCTGTAGGCATTATAGGAATCGGATGGGGTGATGAAATCATGGGTATCTATAAAGTTTCGGATGCTCAGTACACATTCCTTCTTAACTGCCATATAGGTGCATTTTTCTGTGTGGCTATATCTTACATATATGGTACCTTACTTACTGCTAAGCGTGTATTAAAAAAATTGAATACCATACTTCTGGGAGGATTGATTCTCAATGTAATTATAAACTATTTATTGATCCCTATATATGGTGCCAGCGGGGCTGCCATATCGACTCTTGCAACACAATTAATCGTCGTTCTATGCCAGGCTGTAACTGTTCATATTAAATTTAAAAGAGGTCTAGACTTCAGACTACTAGGAAAGGTGATATTGCTTTCAGCTGTACTTAGTGTCGTAGCCTTTTACCTTCAACCTAGAGATATATTCTTAGGTATAGACGTAATAATTATGGGAATACTTATACTAGTAGGAATATTTGCCCTGGGAATTATAAGAAAAGACATGATTTTTGCATTGTATAATAAGTAAGAAGAATAACTTACTTACTGACCGATAGAAAACGAAAAACTTAAACGACGCATGGAAAATGAATTTGGGATCGTCGATGTGGTAAAAGTCATCCTCAGATGGTGGAAGAAAATTGCCATTGCCACTTTTATAATTGCATCCATTACAGCTGTCATAAGTCTAATGGTTCCGGTATATTATGAAGCTGGAACTACTTTTTATGCTGCAAGCCCAGAATTAGCAGCTCCTGCCCCGCTCAGCACCAATCAAGATATCATCAGCGTATATGGAGACGACACCGACATAGATCGCTTGCTTTCTATCTCCCAATCCAATGAATTAAAGGACTTCTTAATCAGTAAGTTCAATCTCTACGAGCGGTACGAAATAGATCCAGAAGATCCTAAGGCACCCTATAAAGTCCAACTTAAACTCAGTAAGTTATACCAAGCCAATAAAAATAAATTCGACGCCATATTTCTTACAGTGGAGGACCGTGATCCAGAAACATCTGCCCAAATGGCTAATTCTGCTCGAAATAAAATCAATGAAATAGCTCAGAAACTGATTAAAGAAAGTCAGTCCCAAACCAGCGATGGCTACGCCAGAAGTCTCACAGAAAAAGAAACTCTATTGACCCTATTTAATGATTCCCTCAGTGTCTTGCGTGTTAAGTACAATGTGATAGATACAGAAAATCAAGGTCAAGTGCTGGCAGAAAATAGCAGTAGTGCAGAATTTTTATTGAGTGAAGCAGAAGCTCGATACACTAGTCTAAAAACGGGAAATTATTCAAGCGACACTATTGCCAACCTCAGATCTAAAATAGCTGGTTTAAAGGCAAGAAAACGCAGTGTAGATGGTCAATTAAAAAACTACAACAAGGGTATCAACCAGATTAAGAGTATGGAATTACAACTCCAGACTGCCAGTAATCAAGTAGGCTTATTAAAAGAAAGAAAAAGCCAACTAGATGCAACCTTAAGTACTCCTTTCTCAGCTCTTCATGTTGTAGAAGAAGCACACAAACCGGTTATTAAAAGCAGACCTAAACGTACAGTTATGGTGCTGGGTGCTGGTGCGTTAACTTTTATATTTGGCTGTCTGATCGTCCTATTTCTGGAAGGTATAAAGAAAATAGATTGGAACAAGCCTTAAGAACAGAGGAAAGTGGAATAGAACATAAGCTATTCTTACTATTGATGATCGTACAGGGTCTAGCAATTGCAGGCGCACTTACAACTCAGATTTATGCTTTGTCCTTAATACCTATAACCATTATTACTGGTTGGTTTCTTCTTTCTGATGTACGCCGATTATATTATTTTTTCGCGTTGATGATTCCTTTTTCTGTAGAAGTAGAATTGCCAGGCGGATTAGGTACAGACCTTCCTACTGAACCCATTATGTGGGCCATAACTGGATTTTCAATTTTGTATTTATTCTACAACGCATATCGGATGGATTTTTCCTTGATCCGCCACCCGATCACTTTATTGTTGTTGTTACATCTAGGATGGACAGGACTTACGGGTATAACTGCGGAGTTTCCTATATATTCAGTCAAGTTCCTACTTGCTAAGTTGTGGTATGTCATTCCATTCTTTTTCTTTTTCATATACGTCTTCAAGGATAAGAAATCTATCAACACATTCTATAAAATACTTGTCGGTGCGACGCTGATCTCAGTAACCATTGTTATGGCAAGACATGCTGCTACGGGATTTGCATTTGACACAATCAATAAAGCATCCCATCCCATCTATAGGAATCATGTCAACTATGCTTGCATGCTTATTGCCATCCTGCCTTATATATGGTATCTGTGGCGTATCGCTTCACGCAAATGGCCCTATATCCTTGCTATGATTTATGTGATTATAGCTATATATCTGTCCTATTGTAGAGCGGCCATTCTTGCTGTATTCATCAGTGTAGCAATGTATTATATTGTTAAGTGGAAGCTTACCAGAGTCGCTATTGCAACAGCCCTCATAGGAATTGCTGTTGCCATTCCCTATTTTTTAAGCAATGGAAGGTACCTAGATTATGCTCCAGAATATGAGAAGACCATTACCCACGAAAAATTTGACAATCTGATCGAAGCCACTTATAAGCTAGAAGACATCAGTACAATGGAACGATTGTATCGATGGATGGCTGGCAAGCAGATGATAGAAAAAAGACCGGTCTTCGGATATGGCCCGTCCAACTTCTATCCCAATTATGAGAATCATACTATTTCCTCCTTTCAGACTTATGTTTCCAATAATCCTGAAAAGTCCGGAATTCATAGCTACTACTTAATGATAAGCGTCGAACAAGGTATCGTAGGAGGAATAATATTTTTATTGTTAGTCATAATTGCCTTCATCTATGGTGAAAACATCTACCATGTTCTTAGAGACGCTCATTATAAGGCATTAGTTATGTCGGCTATGATGAGTCTTATCGCAATTGCCTCAGTATTAATCATTAATGACTTACTTGAAGCCGATAAAGTGGGGCCATTTTTCCTTATTGCCTGCGCCATTCCAGTGATGGGATTATTGTCGACTAGAAGAGTAAACAAAATGATTTAAAATATTCACTCAGAATTTTGCAGTATTATAGAATGACTCTATATTTGCGAGCCTTTTAAGAGGAGGGCGATTAGCTCAGTTGGTTCAGAGCACCTGGTTTACACCCAGGGGGTCGGGAGTTCGAGTCTCTCATCGCCCACAATTACAAAAAAGCTTGTTTCGAAAGAGGCAAGCTTTTTTTTATAATGAAATATGATGAAGAGGTTCAGAACTATCGTAGATAGGTTTATTATCACACTTTAACTTAGCCGTATTCTACTCCCCTTACTGCTTCCTATCAATATAGAGTCTATTATAGTTAATTATCATCCATTGCGTTATCTTTATACATATATGTCAGAAAAACCATAAACATGCTTTATAGAGTTTTATCAACTTTTACTTTCTCCCTTTTCTTAACCTGTACATCCTTATATGCTCAGGCTCCTCTTGTAGATAAGGTTGACCAAGTACTTGCTGAGGTAGACACTATGAGAAATGACTCTCTTGCCATACGTACCCTACTGAGTCAATCTGGCAGATTACAGTATGCTAAAAACACGATTAAGCTTATTGATAGAGCTGAAGAGATAACTGACAGTTACCCAGATAAAAAAATGGAAATCCATGTAAGCTACGCTAAAGGGAATTATTATATGCGCCAGGACAAAATGGATATGGCTCTGAAAATTTATGATGAAGGACTTTCCCATCCTGAAATAGATGCTTTACCAGATATGAAATCTTTAATGCTCGGTGGAAAATCTACCAGTTATAAAAACCAGGGTAAGATGGATCAAGCGTTGAATCTTATTCTAGAATCTAGGAAAGTCTATTACTTAATTGATACAACTGGATTATCTCCTAGTGATCAGAAAAGACATATAGGCAGAGGAGCTATTCTTGACAATTCTATTGCTAACTCTTACTTGAATCTTAAAGATTATGACAATGCTATAAAGTTCTTCGATATAAGTTATAAAAAACTCTCTAGCCTAGGAGATGATTTTCTTGCAGGTGTTATCGTTATGAATAAAGCGGTTGTTTATATAGAACAAGACGCATTTGCGGAAGCAAAAAAAACTACGAAGGAAGCGATAAAACTACTGGATAACGACAAGAGAAGTTCTTCAAGACACTATTATATGGCTAGCGTGAACCTAGCGGATGCACATTTAGGTCTTGATGAAATAGATGAAGCTAAAGTAATATACTCGTCCTCTATGGAAAAGTACAGCGATTTAGAATTATCTTCCATAGATGCTCAAGCCTTGCTCGGGCTCGGTCGTGTAGAATTAGAAGACAAGAATCATAGCAAAGCATACAGCTACTGTGATCAAGCTCAGAAAAAATTATCTGACTTAGACGATATAGCCATAAAAACGAAGATATGTGAGTGTAATTATCTATCAGCTAAAGCACTAGGACGGTATGATGTGGCCATGCTAAATCTAGAAACTTTTAAGTCTCTCAGTGATTCTATTTTCAATGAAAATAACATAAGAAATGTAACCAAGTTAGAGATGCAATTCGAGTTTGATAAAGAAAACGAATTAAAAGATATAGAGACCGCTAATACTGCAAGACACAATAAACAAGTAGTTATCGGATTATCTGCCGGCCTACTTGCACTACTAGTTACAGCCTTACTTTTATATCGCCTGATCAGGATAAGAA
>CALIQO010000578.1 GCA_938044055.1 uncultured Saprospiraceae bacterium | reverse complement strand
AAAGACAGTTTCCGTAGGAAGAATCATTACTTCTACGCTTGGTATCTATAAGATCATTAGTGGAGCTTTCGGGGCATTTAGAATGGATGTTTTAGACAAGGTAGGAGGCTGGGACATCGGACCTGGATTGGATGGTGATATTACAGTTAAGATAAGAAAGTCAGGATACAAGACCGTCTTCTCGCACAAAGCCATATGCTTGACTAATGCTCCCAGTAAGTTCAAGGTATTAACCAAGCAACGATTACGATGGGACAAGTCTATCATCAGATTTAGGGTAAGAAAGCACAAGGACGTGTATATGCCGCACCAAGGATTCAGCTGGAGTAATTTTTTCGCCTTATTCGAGAATGTGTTTTACAATGTAGTCTTAGATATAACATGGTGGATTTATATCATTGATATGATTATAAATTATAGTTCAAGCCTAAATTTTATTGTATACATGAATCTGACCTTATACTTCTGTGTAGGTTTTGTACAGATGACAAGCATTTACATTTTTTCAGAAAGAAGGAAAGAAGAATTGTACCTCTGGCGCTATCTACCTCTTATGAGTATATATACAGGATTATACTTACGTATGGTAAGATCAAGAGCGTACATTGACGAATGGTTTTTCCGGAAGAGCTACGACGATCCTTGGAATCCTGTAAAATCATCTAGCCAAGCCAAGCTCAATGGATTTTAGGAGATGAGAGTTTTTTATTTTAAGATTCATCAGGCTCATTGATAAGCCATAAGATAAAAGCTTTTAGTCCGGTTTAGTAGAGCTCTCTAAGGTCAAAAGCAATGTTGCGGCATACCTCCTAAAACTTCCTATTCAGATAAATTACCTATATGATTTCTTCATCCTAAGGACAATGATTACTTTTGCCATCCACATTTAATAAAGTATACAATACAATGAGTAAGATCATCTACACCATTACCGACGAGGCACCCTTCTTGGCTACCCATTCTTTTTTACCTATAGTACAGGCATATGCCCGCGAGGCAGGAGTCGAGCTGGAAACCAGAGACATTTCGCTTGCAGGTAGGGTCCTTGCTGTTTTCCCTGATTACCTGACGGATGATCAGAAAGTATCCGATGATCTTGCCTACCTAGGAGATCTTGCTAAGAAACCGGAGGCCAACATTATCAAGCTGCCTAATATCAGTGCTTCGGTTCCTCAGCTAAAAGCAGTGATTGAAGAGTTACAAGCTAAAGGCTTCGCTATTCCTGATTATCCAGAAGACGCAGAAACGGAAGAAGAAAAAAGCATACTAGCTAGATATAATAAGGTAAAAGGAAGTGCAGTAAACCCGGTATTAAGAGAAGGAAATTCTGATAGGAGAGCACCTAAACCGGTTAAGGCATTCGCTAGACAGAACCCGCATAGAATGGGGGCATGGTCTGCAGATTCTAAATCACATGTTGCCACCATGAGCCAAGGTGATTTTAAGAGTAATGAAAAATCAGTTACCCTTGCTGCTGCCACAACGGTTGACATTATACATACGGACAATCAAGGTAATAAAAAGACCCTCAAGTCTGGCCTACCACTACAAGAAGGAGAAGTAATCGATACTACCTTTATGAGTAAGAAAGCATTGATTGGTTTTCTCGAAGAACAAGTGGGAAACGCTAAAGAACAAGGCGTTCTTTTTTCATTGCATATGAAGGCTACCATGATGAAGGTTTCTGATCCCATCATTTTCGGTCATGCAGTGGAAGTGTTTTTTAGACCAGTGTTCGATAAGTATGCTGAAGAGTTAGAAGAAATCGGTGTAGATGTAAGAAATGGGTTCGGAGATTTATATGAAAAACTAGATGAATTACCTGTAGTTAAGAAAGCTGCAATCTTATCAGATATAGATGCTTGCTATGCAACACGACCTGATCTTGCTATGGTTAATTCTGATAAGGGCATTACCAACTTGCATGTACCGAGTGATGTAATAATCGATGCTTCTATGCCTGCTATGATCAGAACTTCTGGTCAGATGTGGGATAAGGATGGAAATACGCAGGATACCAAAGCCGTTATTCCGGATAGCAGTTATGCGGGTATCTACCAGGTTACGATTGACTTCTGCAAAAAGCATGGAGCTTTCGATCCGACAACCATGGGAACCATCCCTAATGTTGGTCTGATGGCGCAGAAAGCAGAAGAATATGGTTCTCACGATAAGACATTTGAGATAGGAGGAGCGGGTAAAGTAGAAGTAGTAGATGCGGCGGGTAATGTTATTACCAGTCATAATGTAGAAGAAGGAGACATCTGGAGAATGTGTCAAGTAAAAGATGCACCAGTACAAGACTGGGTAAAACTTGCCGTCAATCGGTCAAGATCATCACAGACACCCATCGTCTTCTGGTTAGATGAGAATAGACCTCACGATTCTGAATTAATAAAGAAAGTCAATGCTTACTTGCCTCATCACGATACTGATGGATTAGAGATTCATATTCTATCTCCGATAAAGGCAACTCAGTTTTCTCTAGAAAGAATTAAAGAAGGAAAAGATACGATATCGGTTACCGGCAATGTGCTGAGAGATTACAACACAGATCTATTCCCGATCCTAGAATTAGGAACCAGTGCTAAAATGTTGTCTATCGTTCCTCTGATGAATGGTGGAGGATTATTCGAAACGGGAGCGGGTGGATCTGCTCCTAAACACATCCAGCAATTGCTAGAGGAAAATCACTTGAGATGGGATTCTTTAGGAGAGTTTCTTGCACTTGCGGTATCTTTAGATCACCTAGGTAATAAGTACGATAATAAGAGAGCGAGTATTCTAGGAGAAGCGCTAGATCAAGCCACAGAATCTTACTTAGGAAAGAATAAGTCACCTTCAAGAAAGGTTAACGAACACGACAACAGAGGTAGTCATTATTATCTAGCTATGTACTGGGCGGAAGCTCTTGCAGGTCAGAATGAGGATGCTGGTCTTGCGGAGAAATTCCGTGGAGTTGCAGATCAACTCAAGGCCCATGAGGATAAGATCAATGAAGAATTGATTTCAGTACAAGGCGTAAGTGTGGATATCGATGGATATTACTTTACAGATAGTGAAAAAACATACGCAGCCATGCGTCCAAGTAATACATTGAATCAGATTATTGATTCTATATAAAATGTAGGCGGGCATCTATATGATGCCCGCTACTTACTCAACTTTAATATGCGATCAGTCCCTTGAATTTTTAAACATACTATCAATATGTTTTCTGTCGCATCTCTAGATCAAAAATCATTATTCACTAGTTAAAGTCAAGATTTTAAAACAATACCTATTGTTACTCATGCTGAATTCCTTTTACTATACTCACAATAAGTAATGGAATGAATCTGAGTTATTGAGGTTTAATAAAAGTGAAAGTAGATACAGTATTTTCGACACTACCAACCTTTAGGAAGTAAGTCCCACTTGGGAGATCCTCAACATTTAGAGACGTAAAGTTTTCATAGATAGTTTTAGTAGTGATTAATCTTCCGGATTCATCGTATATGATGACAGTTTCATTCTGATCCAGAATCTTAGTTTCTATATTGAGAATGGACTCGACTACTGTCGGATATATTCTTGTCTGATTACTGAGATTAGATAGACCTGTTTTTTCTCTACCACGTATTACTTTCCATCGGGTTTTATAGCCCAGTGGTTTTACCTTGTATTGCTCCGAAGTTTCGATTTTAAGAAAGAGTTCATTGTCTAGAATGCCATCTGGATCTACAGTGGGAAAGTATCCGGAAGAAGGATCGGGAGTAACTCTTAGTAGATAATTTCTGTTAGGAAAAGCTTGTAGAACATAGTTTCCTTTAGGTTCTTTTATGCCATCATTATTGACATCTTGATTGCCGTCACTTGTGGTAGTTGAAAATGCTATGCCTTCTGGTAAACCATCCAGGTTTTCATCGTAGAAAAGTTCAATTTTAAAGTTGGGAATTCCTATATCACTCCAGTCATTCTGTCCATTGCTATTAATGTCATTAAAGATATGTCCTTCTATCTCTACACTGTATTCTGGTTGTTTTGCATTATAATGTAGGGAACCGATAGCCATATCATAGATTAAGTTTCCAGGAGTATAAAATGCATTTTCATATATAATCTCAACACGATCTACATCAGATTGAAATTGGATATTGAGCATTCCTCTTTCTGGTTCTGACCATCCTATAGGATCATTATGGGT
>CALIQO010000577.1 GCA_938044055.1 uncultured Saprospiraceae bacterium | reverse complement strand
GGCAGGCTTAGAAACAGCGACGCCATCAACTTAACTTCTTAATCTCGAAGGATAACCGAAGTCCTCTACCCTTCTTACCTGATTTTTTGAAAGCTTGATTCTTTGTATCAGACATCAAGTACCAAGCTTAAAAGCTTACTAATCCTAGATTAGGCAGCTAGTGCGAATTGTCTTTCGCCATTTATGGTTTGAACTTCATTTGTTAACGGAGTGTAAGATCAATGCTCCGACATGCTTACTGACAGAGTATTCTTTCCTGTCGATACCAGTCAGCCCCATAATTATTAAACCTCCGACATTTCGGAGATACTAAAAGTTAAGAACGCAGTAAAAGTAATAAATGTTCCCTCTGTGGAAGAATCCTTTCCATTTTAATGGATTGTGCCTGACACTATAACCATTTGCTAGAAGGTGGAATACTGTAATTCAAGCGCAAGCCTATCCAGTAGTACTACTTCTTAATTGTGCTTCGAGATCTCGATTCCTTTAAGTTTTCGATATTGTTCTGTAGCATAATCATCGGTCATCGCGGATACATGGTCGAGGATCAACATGGATTTCTTATAAGGATTATCGTCTGCAAGGCCATGGTATTGCGAAGGCAGTAACCGGAGTGCTGCTTTTTGCTTAGCATTAGCAGAAGAAGAAAGTACTGCGGGGATATACAACTCAAGGAGTTCTGACATCACATTGTATCCTGCTATTTCAATTTCAATGACAGACTTATGTCGATAGATTTTCTCTAGTGAGATCTCTTTTATGACTTTAAGTTGGGGAGCATAGGCTTCTATGTCATCGATTAGGGTAGAATTATAATTTCCTTCTAGGATGGCTTTTCTGTTCTCAATAAATATCTTGGAACAAGCATTGACCAGTGCATTGATCACTTTAGATCGCAAGTAGGCAATGGCAGAATTATCATCTGTCAATCGGACAAAAGCCTCTTTAATAGAATGAAGGTTATCATCTGGGTTACCGATCTGTCCGATCAATTCTATGAGCAGTTCCTCTATGATCGACCTTGATAAAATTCCTAACCGATGTGCGTCTTCCATATCTATTATATTGTAACAGATGTCATCTGCTGCTTCTACCAGATAGACGAATGGGTGCCTCTTATATATTACATAATCATCGTGATGCTCATGATGCATGCCCAGTGGTTCTACTACTTGAGAAAACAACTCTTTTTCAGACCAGAAGAACCCATATTTCTTCCTATGTTTATAAGACCGATCTCGCGCTCGGGATTCGCAAGGATACTTGAGTATTGATGCGAGGGTAGTGAGTGTTAGACCTAGTCCTCCCTTTCCTTTACCAGGATAAGATTGCGTGAGAACCCTGAGAGCATTAGCGTTGCCTTCGAAATTGACTAAGTCATTCCATTCTTGATCACTGTAATACGATTTAAGTTGTCTGCCATCTATTACAGATAATTCGTTTTCTCTAAAGAAGTTAGAGATTGCTTCTTCTCCACTGTGACCAAATGCTGGATTACCCACATCGTGGGCCAAGCATGCAGCCGATATAACATTGGCCAGTTCTACTTGATAGAAATTCTGAGCGTGTTTCTCCGTTAAGGGAATTTCTTCTTTAGCTAAGAAAGCACCGACAATTGCTCCAAGTGATCGTCCCACAGATGCTACCTCCAGTGAGTGGGTCAATCGATTGTGGACGAATGAAGTTCCAGGAAGCGGGAACACCTGGGTCTTAGATTGCAACCTTCTAAATGCAGAAGAAAATATCAGTCTATCAAAATCAATCTGATAATGTGACCGAGGTCCTCTGGTAGTTCTCTTCCTACCTATCGTATCATCAGAAAAACAAGTTGTCCATTCCATACATCTACATTAACTTGAGAGATAATTCCTTAACTCATTATCCTTTATAATTATCTAGCAAGTCTCTGATTTCATTTGAACTTGGTCTGGGAGCATCGGCTTTGACGATTTTGCCATCCTTATCGATCAGTATAAAACGAGGTATTCCTTTGATATTATAGCCTTGTGCTATGTCGCTCTTCCATGCATCTTCAGCCATAAGTTGCGTTCCTCCTAAAGCTTTATCTTTAACGAATGTCTTCCATTTTTCTGTATCCTTCTGCTCGTCTATGGATACACTTACGAAAGTAATGTCCGCATCGTGGTAATCTTTTTCTACAGACTTTAAAGAAGGAATTTCTGCTATACACGGACCACACCAGGTAGCCCACACATCTATATAGACAGCTTTACCTTTTAAGTCATCTAGAGATACAGCTTCCCCCTCTCTATCATACGCTTTAAAACCAGGGGCATTTAAACCTGCTCTTAAATCAGCCCATTCGGCTTTCATGGCATTCATCTTATTGTGGTAATAATCATTATCTGTATCAGCTAGAAACAAATTCATTTCATCTTCTACTCCATCTATTCCTCCTCCGTAATTTATTCTATCCGATAATTGCTTAAATATCAGATGATTCCTTGTGACTGGATTTTTGACATTCTCATTTGCGTAAGCGATAGAATTCTTAACGTAATCATCCATAGTCATTCCATCTTCAAACGATACGCTCTTACTTGCAATGGATGCGAGACTATTACGTGTAGCATCAGTCAGCAGCATATTATCGTCTTCTAAGTTTAATCCATAGGTATTGCTTGTGAAGCTTTCAGGGAATTCTATGCTGTCTTTTTTAAGGTAATTATAATAATTAGGATATATACTTGCGTCACTTGATTTCATTGCCGACAGATCATTGTTTAGAAATGTATACACCTGGTCTGACTTGTGCGCTGTTACGAATGAATCCAGCGGATGAAACCTTTTATTCATAAGCGTTTTAAAACTATCAAGAGGTACAGAATAGTAACTGGATGGATTTAATGACATACGCATCTGATTAGAAATATCAGTAAACTCCTTTAAAGTCAGATTATTCAAGTCTTCTTCTCCTATAGAGATCATACCAGATGAATCAATTGATAATGAAGCCACAACCCCGTTATCAGCATAGATCTGATGCCTATTTTTACCTACCTTGACATCTATGAGTGTAGGCCCTTTTAAGGTAGCGGCATAATTAAAGGTATTGTTATCATCGACAGATAAGGTGGTATCTATTCCTAATAAAATATTAAGAAGTTCAATCTCACTCACGCTCTTAGATTGATTTTCAATGGCAAGCTGGAAGGTACTTTCCTGCTTACAATTACTCAATACGATAATGGAAAACAGAATAATAAATAACGAATACTTTCTCATTATAAGGATGGGTTTATTTTAATCTCTCACAATATCACATTTTCTTATCATTATTTTCAGAACCTCCAGGAAAAACTAGATGGGTACTGCTATAGGTAGTACCGAAAGTATGGCTTGCACTCCAAACTTGAGCCACCGCATCCTTAAATTGTGTAACAGATAATTCTCTGAGTGGGTGGATAAATACAGACCATATTATGTCATCTGAGATGGCATACTTTACATCTAAGGCAGAATGAAAATTAGCTTCCATACAGGCTTTAAGCTGTCCTTTCTTAAGATTCTCGGTTTCAACTACAGGGCTGATCACCCGCATCCTGTTGTGATTCGTATCAGAAATGCATAACATAGGAATGCCCTTAATATAAAATTCCCACATGCCTTTCTGACCGTTTATTGAGTCCGATATCTCTGTAAGCACCTCCTGGATTACCTCTTCGCTCATGTCTTGAGCCGGCAAGGTAGAAAGCAACCACAACACCATACAATGGGTAAGCCATATTCTCATAACATCAATTTAAACAATAATAACTGCCTTGTCTAAATATAGACGGCCTTTTGTGGTAATTGATTCTGCCAAGACATCTTATATGTGATTCTAATAAAAATCCCGTCAAAAAGACGGGATAGATTCACAATAATAAAAACCAACTTGTAACAAGTTTTATCTTAAAAAGCGATTTAGATATAGCGTATAAATCGCTCTACAATTGTTGTTCGGTTACGAAGCGTTACTATTGCAATGTATTACCTATTACATAAGTGTAGGGGATTATATCGACGAACTCCATCGATATATGGATGTGCGCAAGAATTACTTCCTTACTTCTTTCTTTTCTT
>CALIQO010000576.1 GCA_938044055.1 uncultured Saprospiraceae bacterium | reverse complement strand
AATAAGGATTCCTCCTTCTTCTATTGTCTCTAGGTAAATTTTAAATTGCTCCTTGTAATACTCGAAAGTCGGAAAAACATTGATGTGATCCCATGCAATCCCTGTAAGAATGGTAACGTGTGGATTGTAATGATGAATTTTAGGCCTTCTGTCTATGGGCGAGCTTAAGTATTCATCGCCTTCGATAACGATAAGGGGGGATTCCGAAATCTCAACCATATTCTGATATCCTGGCAATCGGGCACCGACTAAATAGTCGTACTCTCTATCTAAAAATTGTAAGGCTGTCATAATCATAGAAGTCGTAGTTGTTTTACCATGACTTCCTGCTATTACAACGCGCTTTTTATCTACCGATTCGCTGGCTACAAAACTCGGGTAAGAATATATCGGTATTCCTAATCGCTGTGCTTTCTCGAGTTCTGGGTTATCTTTCCGTGCATGCATACCGAGAATGACGGCATCAAGATCCTTATTTATTTTTGCCGGAAACCATCCTACATTTTCAGGAAGCAAGCCGGCATTTTCGAGCATAGTTCGTGACGGATCGTAGATTTCGTCGTCAGATCCAGTAATGTGGTATCCTTTTTGACTTAAAGTTATGGCGAGGCCGTGCATAGCGCTGCCTCCGATAGCAATAAAGTGAATTCGCCTCATATAATTGTATTACAGCCTACAATTATCTATAAAAATAGATGGAACTGTGGCCTTAAAGATTAAAAAGTTAATTTTGCGTACAGTTATTGGACGTTTTCTCCTTCATAAGTGTTATCAGAATTGTAATTCCTTCGGAATTGGCATAGGATAAGTATATTTTCATACTAACCTATGGTAATGAACCGTTTAGGTCATAACTTTGTTAAAGAATCGTATAGATAATGAGAAAGAAAGCATTAATTAAAATCCTAGGACTATTGGTAATCATCGTATTCGTTTCTTCTTGTAATAGAGGAGGTACTGGATGCCCATATGAACTTTCCACAAGCTTTAGTTTACTAGATTTTTTCTTTTAGATGAATTGGAATTATTTGGAATCTAGTGATGGGCTACAAGATATTATAGCCACATCCTCAAGTAAGCCTCAAGTAATCTTTAAGCACAGCACGACCTGTCCCATCAGTTCTATGGCTAAGATGAGGCTTGAATCTAAAATAGATCAAGTCAAGATAGATACAGATTTTCATTTTCTAGATCTTCTGAGATATCGTTCTATTTCTAATCAGATCGCAGAAGAACTATCCGTTCATCACGAATCTCCGCAGCTTATTATATTAAAAGACGGTGAAGTCATCTATGATGCTTCCCATTTTGATATATCGGTAGAGGAGTTAAATGAGAGCCTAAGTTACGCGTATGGCGGATGATACAATCATTGTATCTGCAGATGGATCTCATACCCTTGAATCTTCTCGATTCGGAGTTACTTATCACAGTAGGCATGGTGCCATTCTCGAGAGCTTAACGGTTTTTCTTTCAGCAGGTTTCCACCACAGAAGACTTAACGGAGCTACTTCATTAAAGGTCCTAGAGATGGGTCTAGGCACTGGATTAAATGCTCTCCTTACCTTGGTTGAGTCAGATAGGTTTAAGACCTCTGTATGGTATACTGCAATAGAAAAATTTCCAATATCTGCAGCAGATGCGGATCGATTAAATTATCTATCAGAATTATCCATACAATCCTATAAAACGTCTTTTCACAAGATCCACGACTTGAGTCATTCTGATAATTATACTTCCCTATCTGATTATTTCCGCTTCCGCAAATGGATTATCGATATACAAGAAATCCCATCTACAGAATCTTACGACATTATATACTATGATGCATTTGCGCCTAATGCGCAAGAAGAGTTGTGGACGCCATCTATGATGCAACGGATGTATGACTGCCTCTCCCCTTCCGGTGTCTTAGTAACCTATTGTGCTAAAGGAAGTTTTAAGCGTGCTTTAAAAGCAGCCGGTTTTAAACTTGATCCCCTACCCGGCCCTCCAGGCAAGCGAGAGATGACTCGAGCGGTTAAGTTGTAAAAGTTAGGACATTACAGCTCATTTCCGTTCTACTTGTTCATGCTGCAAGTCATTCAACATGGATATACCGGCCATCTATATAATCCGTTTCGAAAATGAAACCAGCACGGTTAATAGAATGATTGTGCAATAATAAAGTAGTTGATATTAATCAGATTCCAGTAAGCGGTCAAGGCTTCCACCTGTACCAACCTCTGAAATCTGAATAACTACATATTTTCAGAACATTTATTTACACTTACTAGAATGGAAGGGCTTGATCTTTAGTGATCTTATAAAATTCATTCGCTTGAACTTGCGTAATGTATTTTTTCACACCTTCCTTGTCTTGATAGTTGTTATAGATAAGCTTACCCTGTATGGCGACTTGGTGTCCTTTCTTAAGTATTTCTGACATAACTTCTGCTGTCTTTCCCCAGGCGATGATATTGTGCCATTCCGTCTGGTTAACTTTTTCTCCTTCCTTATTGGTATAGTATTCTGATGTAGCTAAAGAGAAGCTGGCTTTCTTTGTTCCTGATTCGAATGTTTTAAGCTCTACGTCTTTTCCTAAGTTACCGATAAGTTGTACTGAATTTCTAAGCGTGTTCATTGTTTTAAGTATTGTCTCACACATCGTGAGTGGTTATAAAAAT
>CALIQO010000575.1 GCA_938044055.1 uncultured Saprospiraceae bacterium | reverse complement strand
GGTGCCCACCAATCCACCATCTCTCCGATACAGTAAGTGTCTTTTAATTTATTTACTTCATACTGGGTACTGATCTCATCTTTAGAGATTCCTCCTAGAGTGGAAATGGCTCCTTCTATCGGATAAGCAGATAATATTTCTAAAGGCAATGATTTTATGAGACGTCCTACTTTATAACGATCTGAGAATGTGTCTTTACTAGTAAGACCTTTAAGCAATTTGATTTTTTCTTTTTCTAGTTTTATCCCATCTCTAAGAGCGGCAGTAAGGTTTTTATATTTTTCAATAGTCAGTATCTCCATAACATCTTCTATAGACATCATCGGTTTCAAATCGATTTCAATAACAACTTTTTTCTTTTTACACAGGTTCTTCTGCAGTGCATAACTCTGCATATAGATGGCATTCCCTTCTAATCCACGATCGGTAATAACTACTTCTCCTGTGGCTATTCGTCCTTTATAGCAGATGGAAATATTCTTAAGAGGCTTGCCTCCAAGCCGTTCTTTAATTCCTGCTGGCCACTCAATCTGAAATCCACAATTAGCAGGAGAATGTGGCACACATCTTACGCCTTGCTCCAGAAACATCCTGCTCCACTTACCATCGGAACCGGTAACAGACCAGCTCGCTCCACCAAGTGAAAAAATAATTATGTCACTTTCTATTGCTGCATCTTCGATTATTAAGTTTCCAGAATCATCCCATCCATTCCACTTATGGTTAAGCTTTACTTCTACCCCTCTTGCTATTATATGATCAGAAACCTTTCGGACAACATCGATAGGCTTAATCCCTTCTTCTGGGTATACACGTCCAGAAGAACCTACCATGGTAGGAACACCTATGTCCTTCAACCAAGTCCTCCAACTATTATTGTCGAATCGCATCAACGCAACTTTCAACAATTGTGGTGGCTCATACTTCAGAATCATTTCTTCTATGGATTCAGAATGGGTCAGGTTAAAACCACCTTTTCCTGCAACCAGAAACTTACGTCCTAGTGCTTTGTTTTTTTCGATCAGCGTTACTTGAAACTTACTTGGATCCAAGAAAGCAGCACAGATCATCCCTGCTACTCCTCCTCCTATAATTGATATTCTTTTTTTCAATTGACTCAAGTTACAACAAGGATCAGCCTCTTCTTCTTTCTAGCAGCACCATCATCATGGTCGATAACATTATAAGGGTTTCATCATCTTCTGAATCATTGACTAAACGATCCAAGTCAAATTTTCTGCCCCAGAAAGAAGGAACCTTACTCATCCTGTATATTACTTGTCCGTCAAGATTAGAGATGGCGTACTTAGGGTTGAAGAGATATCCCGTTAGAAACCCTAAGATTGGAATTTCTCCTAGTACACTATCAATAACTTTAGCCCATGCATTCTCTTCTCTTATAGTGTAAATATGGTTATCTTCTTCATTGAATATTTCATACTTAGCCTTCCATATAGAGGCCCATCCTTTTCTTGCAATTCTTCCGATATGGCTAGAGGCTAGTTCATCTGTAATTTCATAGGCAGATGAGAAATCAATCCACTTGTTGGCTCTTATTCTGTACAGAAGTGAAGACTTGTTTTCATCGTTAAATACTTGAATGTCTTCTTTCAACTTAAACATTTTCTGTTTGACATAAGCCAGCGTTACTCCATGCTTGTCTCGAGCTATAAAATCATTAGATAATGTAGATATTTTAAAAGTCAATTGTATCGGAAAATCGTAATCACGGTTCTTCATGGTTGTGTTTTAATATTCTAGATTCACTCAAATATAGTTCATTTAAAACATCTATACGATATCCAGTAATCTACTCATACAAGCACGTTACCATGTCAGGCATGTCATTTAGTAATTATACTTAAATTCAGTGTTCTTTTTTATTAATTTCAATACAATGAGCTCATTTTCAATATCACCCAAAAGTATGAGCTAATTCATACATACAAAGAATATCTTTGAAACAGTACAATTTATTAGTAACTTAAAAGGCTTCATTGTAACAAACCTTATTTATAACCTTATAAAATTCTATCTATGAAAACCAATAGTATTATATGCTTGATACTCATGCTTACCTTATATGCATGTGAATCAGAACCAGTGAGAGACGTATCAGACGATTTACAATCTTCATCGCTTGACCAGCTATACGATCACTTAGACGATAGTGTATTGAACAGTGATTGGTGGAATTCTAAATCTACTGAAATACGCAACATCTTAGCTATGGAATTAAAAAGTCTCGGAGATGATGTAAGCATGAAACAGATTAAGGATATTCAGAAACAAGCTTTATCTAAAGTAAGAGGTATGAACATGCGTGCTTCAGTATGCCCTGGATTTCCAATTGCTAATCCTGAAGGGGATGTCTTGCTTACGACCCAGGCAGAGGTAGATGCCTTCGGTGCACTTAATTGTAAAGAAATAACTGGGGTACTAGACATCACAGATACCACGGGAACTGACCCTATTCTGGACCTTTCACCTCTTAGTAACCTTAAGGCAGTAGGTAGTTCATGTACTATTAATGCACAAGATCTCACTTCCTTAGAAGGATTAAATAAACTTAAGTCAGTGGGAGAATTGGGACCATTTGGTTTTATAGGATTACTTGGTGCTAACCTAGTAGATACGGATGCACTGAGTGGACTTATGCTGATAACTGGATCACTCAATGTGATTGGTTGTACGAGTATGACTACACTTGATCAAGCTTTTAAAAAAATTACAAGAATTGAAGCTGGTCAGACCAGCAACCCACTTACTACTGTAGGAGTTGTTAATATCGATCAATGCCCAGCATTAACTTCAATAGACGGACTTTCTAGTATAGAAAGGTCAACTAGAATCTACTTCAGAGGTTGTTCTTCTCTTGCAGATCTAAATGATTTATCATCTTATAATGAGGTAGTTGAAGCCATCTGGTTGGAAAACAATGCTATACTAAGTGATATCAATGCATTACCTGATGCGACTACCCTAGATAATTTTCTTGTGGTAAGAGACAATCCAGTTCTATCGCAATGCTGTGAATTCTTCAATTTGCTATGCAACGATCCTCCTGCTTGTACAGTCTCAGGCGTTCCTGT
>CALIQO010000574.1 GCA_938044055.1 uncultured Saprospiraceae bacterium | reverse complement strand
GAGGCATCAGTAGATGATTTAGATTATGCTCAAGGCAAATGGACCGTCAAGGGCACAGACAAGTCTATAGGATTCGGAGATGTTTCTCTGTCGTCTTATGTGCCGCATAATTTTCCTGAAGGGATGGAGCCCGGTCTAGATTTTAATGCTTTCTATGATCCGACTAATTTTACTTATCCATTCGGTGCGCATGTAGCGATTGTGGAAATTGACAAAGAAACGGGTTCGGTTAAGCTAAAAAGATTTATAGCCGTGGATGATGTAGGAAATGTAATCAATCCTATGATAGTAGATGGACAGATTCACGGAGGCCTAGCGCAAGGAATCGGTCAAGCCCTTCATGAAGGAGCCATCTATGATGATGAGGGCCAGCTGATCAATGGAAGCTATATGGATTATTGCATGCCTCGAGCAGATGACTTACCCAGTTTCGAAATTGATAGAACTGTTACCCCATGTCCACATAATCCGCTCGGTGTAAAGGGCGCTGGTGAAGCGGGCTGTATAGGTTCAACACCTGCAGTTGTCAATGCAGTTATTGATGCCTTGTGGAGCGGTGGACATAAAGTTAAGGACGTTGCCATGCCGATGACACCTGAACGTGTATGGACTGCGATGAATAATTAAATCAACTTTAAAAAAAATAAAAATGATACCCAATTCATTTCAATATAAAAAAGCATCATCTGTATCTGAAGCATTGTCCATGATGGATGACGATAGTCAGATACTAGGTGGGGGACATAGCTTGATTCCAGCTATGAAATTAAGACTTAATTCTCCAGAAACCTTGATTGATATATCCAAGATAGATTCTATCCGTGGGATAAAGCTTAATGAAAAATCAATATCTATAGGAGCAGGAACGACCCATGCTGAAATCGCTGCCAGTGATATCCTAGCGGAGCACGCGCCGATGTTCGTCCAGGCGGCATCCGAGATCGGAGATATCCAAGTAAGGAATGTCGGAACGATAGGTGGAAGTATGGCCCATGCTGATCCAGCTGCCGACTGGCCAGCTGTGCTTGTTGCTAGTGATGCGCAAGTAATTATCCAGAGTAGTGAGGGCAGTCGAGAAGTTGATATCGATCAATTTTTCACCGGATTCTATGGTACTGCTTTACAGAGAGGAGAGATTATAACTTCTATCCGTGTGCCACTGACAGCAGGCAACAGACATTCTGCTTACGCTAAGTTTAAGCAACCAGCTTCTCGCTTCGCCATTGTAGGATGTGCCGTAGCAGCGGACATGGATGGTACAACTGTCAATGAAATAAGGATCGGTATGACTGGGTTGTCAGAATCTGCATTCAGGGTGACCTCTGCCGAGTCAGCGCTTAAGGGTCAAGCTCTTTCAGAAGCTTCAATAAATGGATTAGATGGTGATGTAACGGAAGGAACATCAGTGATGTATGATCACTATGCTTCCGTAAAATATAGAACACACCTAGGAAGAGTATTCATGAAACGAGCCTTGAAGAAATTATTATAAAAGTATAATGAGAATTGTATTCTGGATAGCTTGGTTTTATGCCAGGCTATTCTCTTTTATAAATCATCATTAAAGTAGGTGATTTTATTATAATTTCACTTCTCAAAAAAGTGCAGATGACCATAGACCGTGTAAAAGAAATGCTGGAAGCCCAGAGCTATATTGCTGAAGAAAATGTGGCTATGTCTATTTATCTTGCTATGCTTTTGAAAAAACCGATTCTGATAGAAGGGCCAGCGGGTGTAGGGAAAACAGAAATTGCTAAAGTCTTGGCGCAAGGATTAGACACCAAGCTTATTCGCCTACAATGTTACGAAGGACTGGACGCGCATCAAGCCATCTATGAGTGGAATTATCAGAAGCAACTCATGTACCTGAAATTGCACGAACAATCTTCACAGACTATTTCTGAGAAAGAGAACCACATCTATGGATCGGACTTTCTATTTAGTCGACCCTTGTTGCAATCCATACAATGCGAGGTGTCTCCGGTATTGTTGATAGATGAAATAGATAGAGCAGATGAAGAATTCGAAAGTTTCTTTCTAGAATTGCTTTCAGATTTCCAAGTGACCATTCCTGAAGTAGGAACCATAGAAGCGCAGAGTATTCCACATGTAGTCATAACCAGCAATAGAGTAAGAGAATTATCAGAAGCGTTGAGGAGGAGATGTTTATACTTATGGATTGACTTGCCTTCTTATGAAAAAGAGCTTGCAATAATTCGAAGTAAGTTGCCTGATATCAATGAGACCTTGTCTCAGGAGATCTGTCGATTTATGGAGGAAGTAAGAAAAATGAAGTTGGATAAGCAGCCTGGCATAGCGGAAACCCTTGATTGGGCGACAGCCTTATCTGCTATGCATGTCGATCACCTTGATAAGAATACTGTAGAAAGTACGCTGGGGATAGTATTGAAGGACTGGCAAGATATGCGGAAGGCGCAAGATAGCTTGTCTGAACTTTTCGAGAAAGTAGGTGTCTTGCCTAAGATGGAAAAATAAGGGAGAACATGCTTAAGAGAAGGACAGATATACCCAGTCATGTTTTACAATTCGCAAGTTACTTGAGAGGACAAGGGCTTAAGGTAACAACAGATGCACAAGTGGATGTCTTGCATGCCTTATCGTTTTCTATACCCCTGTCGTTTTCAGGATTTAAAAATGTATTGAGGTCTCTATTGATTAAAGATCGGAAGGATTTAATCAAGTATGATGAACTGTACGACCACTACTGGAGCCATCTTGCTCATGCTGAAAATAGCAAGGAGAAAGAACAATTGAAGCAATCGGCTTATGGGGGTAAAAAAAATCTGTCACCTCTTGATCACCTTCAGGCGCTCAAGAGCTGGCTTAATAAGGGAGAGGCGACAGAAGAAAAAGAAATGGCTACTTACAGTGCTATAGAGGTGCTCGGTACTAAGGATTTCTCATCCTATAGAAGTGATGATTATAAAGAATTGTTGCACCTTCTGAGAAGTATAGCGCGGAGGGTTTCTCTCCATGCTTCTAGATCTTATTCTAGCAGCAGAAAGATGGACAAGGTTGATATCCGATCTACTATTAGAAAATCTGTTACGCAAGGAATGGATATTCAGCGTATAGAATATAAGAAGAAGAAAAAGAAAAAAGCCAGGCTTGTGGTTTTCTGTGATGTCAGCCAATCTATGGAACTATACAGTAAGTTTATGATTGAATTCTTGTATGCATTTACGAGGGTTGTAAGTAAGATAGAAACCTATGCTTTCAGCACGCAACTTCAGCCGCTTACAGGTCTGTTAAAAGATAGGAGTTTTTCAGATGCCTTATCAAGCATTACGCAAGAAGATTCTGGATGGGGTGGAGGAACTCGTATCGGGCACAGCTTAGATGAATTTCGTGAAAAGTATGGTCGCAGAACGCTCCATAAAGAATCAATGGTTATCATATTGAGCGATGGGTGGGATACAGGAGAGGCAAGTTTGCTTGAAGAAAATATGCGTTACCTGTCTAAGAGATCTAAGGCACTGATCTGGATCAATCCGCTTGCCGGGAGTCCTGCGTATAAACCAGAAACAGGAGCCATGAAAGCTTGTCTGCCATACATCGATCATTTCTGTTCTGCGCATAACTTAGAATCCTTGAGACAGCTGGGCGTCGATATCATGCATGGGAAGTGGGATAATCCGTATCGTCAGGTATGATACATATGTAAAGTAGATAATGGAAATTATCTATAGGATAAGTTTCTTAGGTAGAAATCACCCTGCCTATCAACCTTGTCCCTAGCTTCGCTGTATGATTGTCGATGTCGTAAGTGGGGTTGAATTCTGCTAGGTCATAGCTGATCACTTTTCCACTGGCTTTCAGGTGATCAAGCATAGATACTGTCCAGTTGTAATCCAGTCCTTCAGGACTCGGAGCACTTACTCCTGGGGCAAGTGTGTAAGAAAATCCATCTAGATCTATGGTGATGTATACATAATCCACAAGGTCTATAAACCGATTGATCTTTTCCATGTAGGCAGACGTGTCTGCCGAAAAGGTTTCCTCAAGAGGTACATAATCTA
>CALIQO010000573.1 GCA_938044055.1 uncultured Saprospiraceae bacterium | reverse complement strand
ATATTCTGTGCAATGCTTCCTACGAAGGTTCCTGAAATGGCTTTCCATCGATGTCCTGGATCCATCATGTAGAATCTGCCGCCATATTCTCCTATTCTTGAAGGTGTAACTACTCCAAAAGTGATTCCCACAATAACCATCTTAAGACATTCGTACAGGCTATACTTTTTAAAATACCGTGTTATTATCTGCCACCTTTTAGCTTCGAGCAGCCAATTTACAAGCATAAGAATAAAGAATGGAATAAGTAGATATACAGCTCCTGAAGATTGAAACTGATCAGAGAAAGTACTGTATAGTTGATCTAAGTCTTTCTTATAGAACACCTGTCTATACAACAACGTCCCGATTATGGCGACCACAAGAATCTTTATGGCTAGAATGCCATACTTTTTTGTACTGTGATTGTATATATCAGAATCTGTCATAAGTGCCTAAACGGCAAATATAAGCGCTTTATATTCAGAGGGACAACATATGGTAATTCTATGTGATATAATAAGATATCTGTTACCTTTGACGGAAGTGAAGGACAATTATAAAATATTAGGGATTGATCCAGGGACCAATGTCCTAGGATATGCTGTACTGGAAATTAGGGGTCGTGAGATGAAACTGGTAACAATGGGTGTATTGAAATTAAAATCATTCAAGGAGCATACAGAAAAGCTGAAGGAAATATACCTCCAACTCCAAGAAATAATTGAGACCTACCTTCCTAAGGAACTCGCAATTGAAGCACCGTTTTATGGTAAAAACGTGCAATCCATGCTTAAGTTAGGTAGGGCGCAAGGAGTAGCCATGGCTGCTGGTATTACCATGGGACTCAACATTACTGAGTACTCTCCTAAGAAGATTAAACAATCTGTAGCTGGGAATGGCAACGCCTCTAAGGAACAAGTTGCGGCTATGCTTAATTCTATCTTAGATGTAAATCTTAATGATCAATACTTAGATGCGACAGATGCACTGGGTGCAGCAGTATGTCATTATCACCAGAGCAATGGAGTAGGAGGGAAGAAAAAGTATAGCGGATGGGGTGCGTTTATAAAGGACAATCCAGGGAAGATAAAGTAGATAATTCCATGTTATAAAAGAATGTCGACCCTTAGCTATTATTATAAAAAAAAGCAAGCCTGAAAATCAGACTTGCTTAATAGTTATTATCTTATAAGGTAATGATACCGTTATTTTCCGTCTTCTATTTCCTTCATGCTTTCTTTTACTTCAGTTTCAATATTAGCCTTGGCATTATTGAATTCTCTGATGCCTTTCCCAAGACCCTTCATCAATTCAGGAAGCTTCTTACCACCGAATAGAAGTAAAACAACGAAAGCTATTAAAAGGATTTCTGGTCCACCTAGACCTCCTAAGAACAATGCAAATTGTGTCATCAGTAATTGTTTTCGTTAATTATAAGTATGTAAAGATAAGCTAATTGACGTGATTAGTCAAAGACCACCTTTATTATTAGACAGATGGTCGCTTATTATGGTTTAAATCAATAGTATTTATTTTTTTAGTCCGATTTCTCTCAGCCTTTCATCTAGGTAATCACCTGCAGTAGTCGGCTCATAAGCGAGCGGTCTATCTTCTGTGATACAAGATTCTAAGCAATTGAGGGACATCGTCCCTTTAGGGTGCAAGAAAAACGGTATAGAAAGTCTGGGAACATGCCATTCTTCTTTAGGAGGATTAACGACTCTATGCGTTGTTGATTTTAAGTAATTATTGGTCAATCTCTGGAGCATATCTCCTACATTGATCACAATCTCATTTTCTCCAGGTACGATGTCTAGCCATTCTCCTTCTGCAGTAAGCAACTGTAATCCCCCTGCTGATGCACCTACGAGTAGTGTGATCAAGTTGATATCTTCATGTTGTTCTGCTCTAATCGCTGATCTAGGCTCTTCTGTAATCGGAGGATAATGAATCGTCCTCAGAATACTGTTGCCCTTTTCTATTTTTTCATCGAAGTAATCCTGAGGCAAGCCTAGATGTATGGCGATAGCTCTTAAGAGATGTCCACCAGAAGATTCGAATGACTTGTACAGTTCTTTTCCCAGTTGGTAGAAGTCAGCTACTTCTTCTACTCTGACATTATCAGGGTATTCTGCTTTCATAGGATCGTCTGCATTGACCCACTGACCTATCTGGAAGAATTCTTTTAGATCTGCTACTTGTGATTGTTTAGCGTGCTCCTTACCGAAAGATGTATATCCGCGCTGTCCTGCCAGATCCTTAACCTCGTAAGACCGTTTCAGGCTTACTGGAAGAGAGAAAAACTCTTTACTGGAAACATAAAATTTACTTACTAAATCCAGATCTATCCCGTGATTTACCACGCTGACGAAGCCCACTTCATGGAATGCTTCACCTATTTCATTGACAAATGCTTTTTTTTCTTCTGCGTTCCCGTTAACCCACTTGGATAAATCAACGAGAGGTATGGCTCTTTCTGACATGATTATACTTATTTAAATCAATTCATTAACAAGAAAACTAAAATACAAGATTTATGCCTGAAATAGAAGTAGAGATTAGGATGGCTTATGGTTTTTTAGGTTTATACCTGGACATATCCATGATTTTCTGTGAATCTCCCATAGCGATTAGATCCTTAATTGTTGTCTTAGGATACTTTTTCATATAGGCTTTTACAATCTGCCATCCCATGTAATTCCCCGTTCTTCCAGGAGATTCTTCCGGCATTCCTGGCGAATTAGGACTAGGGTTGATGTACTTGCTAATCGTCATCATATCGGTCTCATAGAAGAGCTTTTCCTTGAAGAAAAATGCCCACATTTCAAGCTCATTACTTCTTGCCCATTTCATCTGTTCGGAGCTATATTCTACTATCACAGAATCGTGAGCTTCAGGTAATATCTTATCAAGAATATATAAGCGCTTCCCATTGTGAATCATCAGGTCGAGCATGGTGGTCCCTGAAGCAGGAGGCAACATATCCTCCACTATAGCATTCATACTCTTACGGAGGATGTGCTCTTCGCTAAATGTTCTGGTAAAGTAGTCGCTGAAACTAGGAGAAGAAGGATCTATGCGCTTGTAATCGAAGGATTGACCCAGATACATATCTAATCCTACACCTAGACCATCTCCAGTTGCATCAGGAAATAAAAAGTGTTGGTAAGCATATTCTGATATAAGCGTGTATACATTAGGTGCTTCGAATTCTGGGATGTAGTGTTTCAATAGTTTATATGCTTGCGTGTACTGATCTTGATATTCTTCTTGGAAATCATGAAACAGCACATCGACGGTATCTAGTAATCGTCTGATTCTGTCGTCCTTAAGAAAACTCGCTAGCTCAGAGATGAAAGCATCATCATGCAGCCCTTGACTGGAAATCGGAACTACATTGTTAAAGTATATATCGGTAAAAACTGGATGACTTTCTTTTAATTGATTGAATCCCGATTTTAGATTCGAGGTGTCTAGATCAGAAAGAAGCGATTCGTAACGGATCATTTCATAAGAAACATCAATACCACTGACATCAGGAATAGCCTCAGCAACCTCAGACTTACACTGGGTTAACATAACAATAAGAGCCATTAATATGGATGCAGAAATGAGATTTTTAAAGTTGGACATAAGCTTCGTCGTTCTATAATTTATACCATTACGTATTAAAGGTTGAATATCGTATATATTCTAAAGGTAATCTTGAAACCAGAAGAGAATTTCATCCGTGCATCTTTGAAGTAATAATTGTACTTTTGCACCACTTCAGTAATAGACAAAGGAATATGGAAGGGATATCTGCAGAAAAAATCGATGAATTTATAGTTAAAGCGCTTGCAGAGGATGTAGGCGATGGTGATCATACCTCACTAGCTACCATCCCCAGTGATGATACCAGTAAAGCTAAATTACTGGTGAAGGATGAAGGTGTAATTGCAGGAGTAGAATTCGCAAAGCGCGTCTTCCATCATGTGGACCCATCTGCAGAAATCGAAGTGCTTGTAGAAGATGGTCAAGACATAAAGTATGGTGACATAGCTTTCTACGTAACCTGTAACTCACAAGCTCTATTAAAAGCAGAAAGACTTGTACTGAATACCATGCAGCGCATGAGTGGCATATCTACCTTGAGCAGCAGGTTTGCATTTGAAGTTGAGGGGATTCCCGTTACCATTCTCGACACAAGAAAAACAACACCCCTTCTTCGGTTCATGGAAAAATGGGCTGTACGTATAGGAGGATGTACCAACTATCGCGATGGCCTATATGACTGGATGATGATTAAAGACAATCACATCGATGCTTGCGGAAGCATCACATCAGCTATAGAAAAAGCGGTTGCCTATAAGAAAGCAGAGAACAAAGATCTGGGGATAACCGTAGAAGTAAGAAACTTAGTAGAACTGCACGAGGTGTTGCAGGTAGGTCAAGTTACGCGCATCATGCTTGACAATTTCGAAGTACCCATTCTTAGAGAAGCAGTTGCTACAGTAGGAAAGAGATTCGAGACAGAAGCTTCAGGAGGTGTTACACTTAAAACAGTAAGAGCCATTTCTAAGACAGGAGTGGACTTCGTATCTGTAGGTGCTCTCACCCATTCTGCAGGCAGCCTTGATCTTAGTCTTAAAGTTATTAAAGGAACTTAAGAGGTGTTGTATCTAGTTCCTACACCCATCGGAAATATCGAGGACATCACCTATCGAGCTGTCAAGGTATTACAAGATGTTGATCTTATTCTTGCAGAAGACACACGTACCAGTGGTCACCTCTTGAAGCACTATGAGATAGCAACGAAGATGAGTGCTTACCATGCATTTAATGAGCACAAGACAGTGGATCAATATGTAGCGTATCTTGCGGAGGGATCGAGTATTGCTTTGATTTCAGATGCAGGAACGCCCGGAATATCAGATCCTGGATTTCTTCTGTTGCGGTCCTGTATAGATGCTGGAATAGAAGTTTCGGTACTACCCGGTGCTACAGCCATTATACCTGCACTAGTCATGTCTGGATTGCCTTGCGATAAGTTTTATTTCGAGGGATTCTTGCCGCATAAGAAGGGTAGAAAAACCAGGTGGGAGGCACTTGCGCAAATGGTTTCTACCATAGCGCTCTATGAATCACCCCATAGGATTAAGAAGTGTATAGATGAAGTGGCTCTCTACTGTGGAGAAGAAAGACAAGTCGCTATCGTTCGAGAACTCAGTAAAGTATACGAGGAAGTGATAAGAGGTACAGCCATAGAGGTTTCTCGGCTCCTCACAGAACGTAAATTAAAAGGCGAAATCGTTGTCGTTATTTCTGGAAAGCGATAATCCTAATCTTTAGGAATCATAGAAAGATGTAAATCATCCAGTTGCTGATTGTCTACTGGAGAAGGAGCATCGATCATCATATCTCTTCCTTGATTGTTTTTAGGGAATGCAATAAAGTCTCTGATGCTAGATTGTCCATTCATAACAGCGTTTAACCGGTCGAAGCCAAATGCAATTCCCCCATGCGGAGGCGCTCCATACTCAAACGATCCCATCAGAAATCCAAACTGTGCTTCAGCTTCTTCTTTCGTAAATCCTAGCAAATCAAAATTCTTAGATTGTAAAGCACGATCATGAATTCTAATTGAACCTCCTCCGATTTCAGATCCATTGATTACAAGGTCATAGGCATCTGCTCTCAGACTTTTCATGGTTGCATGATCGCCAGATAACATTTTATCCATATCTTCTTGTTTCGGAGAAGTGAATGGGTGGTGCATAGCATGGAATCTTTCTGTTTCTTCATCCCACTCAAGCAATGGAAAGTCTATTACCCATAATGGTTTAAAGTCACCATCTTTCATGAGCCCTAGGTTTCTCCCCATCTCTAGTCTCAACTCACCGAGTTGCTTTCTTGTTTTTTCTGTTTCTCCACACAGAATAAGGATTACATCTCCTTTCGCTGCACCCATTCTTTCTGCCCAAGTTCTGAGTGCTTCATCATCGAAGAACTTACCTACTGTAGACTTAATACTACCGTCTTCTTGTAACTTCACGTATACAAGACCCTTGGCTCCGATCTGTGGTCTCTGAACCCACTCGGTAAGTTTTTTCATATCCTTATTAGAATAGCTGTCGGCGATTCCAGGAGCTACAATTCCGATCACACTTTCTGCGCTATCGAATACTGAAAAACCTTTGCCTTGAGCGAGATCACCTAGTTCATGAAACTCCATTCCGAATCGTAAATCCGGTTTATCTGAACCATATAAAGCCAGTGCATCGTCATAAGACATACGCGGAAATTCTGACAGTTTAATATTCTTCATGGAAGAGAATAAGTGCTTCGTCAATCCTTCAAAAGTCTGGAGGATATCTTCTATAGTAACGAAAGACATCTCACAATCAATCTGGGTAAATTCTGGTTGCCTATCTGCTCTTAAATCTTCATCTCTAAAACACTTTACGATCTGGAAATACTTATCCATACCGGCAACCATCAGAATCTGCTTAAAAGTCTGAGGCGATTGTGGAAGTGCATAAAACTCATTAGGGTTTAGCCTAGAAGGCACTACGAAATCCCTTGCACCTTCCGGTGTAGACTTAATCAAGAAAGGAGTTTCGATTTCTATGAAACCCTGACCATCGAGATATTTTCTAGTCTCTAGCGCAAGTTTAGAACGGAAGATTAAGTTTTCTTGTATCGGCTTTCTTCTTATGTCTAGATATCTATACTTCATCCGCAGTTCGTCTCCTCCGTCTGTATCGTTCTCGATCGTGAAGGGAGGTGTCTGGGAGGCATTAAGAATATTAAGTGAGGTCACTTCTATTTCTATATCTCCAGTATCCCGATTGGGGTTTTTATTAGATCTTTCTCTTACTATTCCACTGCAATTCACTACGAATTCTCTACCTAGTTTTCTCGCTTCACTACACAGTTGTTCATTATCATCCATATTGAAAACGAGTTGAGTAATGCCGTATCTATCTCTCAGATCTACGAATGTCATTCCTCCTAGGTCTCTACTTTTCTGTACCCATCCGCTCAGTGTAATTTCTTTTTCTACATCTGAGATTCTTAATTCTCCACAGTGGTGCGATCTATACATATTCTATTCTTGAATTGTTAATCATATGATTTAAAGCGAGGGCAAAGGTAAGCATTCACAATAGTCTAGGGAAAGAATATCAACATTGATTCTACATATGCCTCGTAAAAGGTTCTGCTGATTGAGATCCTAAAATGGTAGGAATTTTTTCTGTTTCATTTTCCCTTACTAAAAAGAATCTGTGTGGATATTTTCTGCTGAGGTAATCTCCTAAATACAATTGCTCAGGTTGTCCAGGTGTCGGGATCAGTATGGCTTTCTTATTGAGCTTCATGAGATCCATAATACTTGTATAACCAGACCTACAGATGATCCATTCTGAAGAAAGAATCAATGTATTCAATTCTTGAGAACCGAGGAAAGGTATGAGGTCTTTATCTCTTCCATGATTTAGACCGGGCTTCCCCTGAACAATTAATCCGCCTTGTGCTCTGACGATTGGTATCAACTTACTTTCTAGCTTGCTTCGTGCGGGTTCGGGACCTGAGAGTATAGCTGAGACATGGCGGTCTACTTTTATTCCTGGGTGTATTTCTAACCTACTTAGAGGTCCTAGATGGTGAAAACTAGGTAGTCCTTCTGGGTTGCTCATTTTTCCAGCTAGACTTGAAGGGGCAGGATTATCAGGTATCCAGCAGGTATCGAATTTTCGAATCAACCGTCTATTTATACTTGAAATTATACGTGCAATTGCCTCTGATGGATAAGGAATATACAGCTGGTGGGCAACAATGATGGATGGAACATCTTTATGTCTTACCCCATATCTGTGATCAGAGATGATTGCATCTATCTTGTACTCAAGGCAAATTTCCCTGGTTTTCTTTTTTTCTGCTCTGATGGCTTTTAATATTCCTGGTCCTGACTTAAGCATATCTAGGAGCATGGAATTGCCATGATAAGAGATGTCGTAGCTTGGAAGCAGAACCGATGTTAAATCAGGAAATTCTTTCTGTAAGAGAACCAGCGCTTCTCCATCAGATGCAATAATTACGTCTTTGCCATTGTGTATAAGATCTCTTACAATAGGAATGCATCGAGTAGCATGACCTAGACCCCAGTTTAGCGGAGCAACTAGAATCCGTTGTGAATTATCGATGTATGGAAGTCCACTGACCATCACCCACAAGGTATAAAACAATCAATGGAGATTGTTTACAATCTTATCTCATCGTTTCGGCTGTCGTAAAACTTGTACTCGTTGATGGCAAAATTAGCGTCTTGCTTAATACCGATCCACTTGCTATACTTCAGAAGCCATCTCATCTGTATACTCGGTATTCCTTTCTTAAGGTAACTGAATACATATGGATGCACTACCATAGAAATCTTAGATCTAGGTCTAGACCGTGTTATGTTATCTAAGTCGCGTACGATATCATCTGATATCAACAAGGTGGGCTGAGCTTTTCCTGTTCCTCTACAAGTAGGACATACTTCAGAAGTATCAATCTTAACTTCAGGTCTAGCCCGTTGTCTAGTTATCTGCATCAGACCGAACTTACTCAGCGGCAGAATCGTGTGCTGAGCTCTGTCCGAGAGCATCAGTTCCTTCATCCTTCGAAGCAGTTTGGTCTTATTATCGGAATGTCTCATATCGATGAAATCAATGATGATCAATCCTCCTATATCTCTTAAGCGCAACTGTCTAGAAATTTCTTCTGCGGCTTCCATGTTGACGTTGAGGGCAGCCTCTTCTTGTGACTTGCGTTGCATCTTAGGACCACTATTAACATCGATTACATGCATAGCTTCTGTTCCTTCCATAACAATGTAAGCGCCACTACCCATAGTAGAGGTCTTACCGAAGGATGCTTTTATCTGCCTCGTAATACCGAAAGAGTCGAAGACTGGTCGTTGTGACTTATGCTCCTTTACGATGTTTACTTTTTTAGGAGCAATTTCTCCTAAAAATGTTTTTATTCCTTTAAACATCTGGTGGTCGTTCACCACGATTTTATTGAAATTTTCTTCAAGGATATCTCTGAGAAGACCCGTTGTTTTATCTACTTCACTGAGTAGTTTCTGCGGTTTCCTATTGGCATAGAGTTCTTGATATATGGTATCCCACTTTTGTTCCAGTTGTCTGATCTCAGTATGTAGATCTGCTACTTTCTTACCCGACGCAGCTGTTCTTACTATAACTCCGAATTTTTTAGGTCGGATACTACTGATAAGAACCTTTAACCTTTTTCTTTCTTCAGGATCTGAAATTTTCTTGGAGATGGCAATCACATCGTTAAAAGGTGTAATTACAATATATCTTCCAGGGATGGTTATCTCACAAGTAAGTCTAGGTCCTTTAGTAGATATGGGCTCTTTAAGGACTTGCACCAGAACTTCATCATTCTTTCTAAAAGTCTGATCTATTTTCCCATTCTTAGGGTTATCAGGTTCTTGTTTAAAACTCTCTAGAGAAGAGGTGTTCATCTTTTTATTGATGACCATCTGTGTATACTTCTTTAGAGATATAATCTGGGGACCGATGTCCGTATAATGTAAGAATGCATCTTTTCTATGACCTATGTCGACAAATGCCGCATTAAGGCCAGGCATTAATTTTTTTATACTACCCAGAAAAATATCGCCCACAGCGAAGTTGTTATCCGTCTTCTGACGATGTATTTCTACAAGCTTACTATTTTCTAGTAAAGCTATTTCTACTTCTGTGGGGGATGAATTAATTATTAATTCTTTATCCACAGCTATTGCTTTAGCATCAACACGAGGGACTTCTCTACAGAAAACTAGATGGTAAGGGGAAAGGGCTTTTTTAGGTTTAGCTGCTAAGTATTTTCTACTACTCTTCTTGGCTTAGGGTTAAAAATCTTTGGCATTATATCGGGATGTTGAGGTTATAGCCAGCCACCAGTTCCATTCTAGAAAAGATGCAACTGGGACACTGCCCAGTTGCATATCTCTTATTGATAGTTACTTAATTCTATCTATTCTTCTTCTTATGTCTGTTCTTTCTAAGTCTCTTCTTTCTTTTATGAGTAGAGATCTTATGTCGTTTTCTTTTTTTACCACAAGGCATAATTCCTAGTTTTTAATTTTTATTATTTAAACATTTATCTTGATAGACCTTCCCGTTAACTTGATCTCCTAGTTTTATGTAGGTTTCTGCAAGTAAACACTGGGTTGTCCTGTTATTACTTTCTATCAATTCTGCTGATTTCAATCTCTTTAAGGCATTTTCTATCTGCCCTGTCTGTAGAGATAGTCTACCTAGCTGATTAAGCACTTTAACGTTGTCAGGATATTTTTCGTTCAATGTTCTGAGACTTACTATTCCTTTCATCGGATTTTCTGATGGAGGATTCTCAACATAAGTAAGTGCCAGATTGATTTTATGATCGATGTTTTCAGGTTCTATACTGATTGCATTCTCAAATGCTCCCACCGCTCGATTAAAGGTCCACGTCTTAACTTTTTCTTTTTCTGTCCCCTTCATGGCAATGACATATGTGGTCCCTGCAATTGCCCAGCTATCGGCACTTTCTTTTTTCTCAGCAATCTCCTGTGCATAATATGCAGAGATTTCTGGATGTCCGAGCTCATACCATTGTGAGGCAATTCTTTCTTCTACTTCTATCCTGCTGCTGTCTTCTTGGGCATCTTCGAGTTCTATCATCAAAGCTTCTATGATCTTAAAATCATCTCCTATTTCTGGTCGAGCTTCTCTGACTAAATTCTGAATACTAGTTGCTTCAGCATTGAGGGTTCTGGACTTTTCCAGAGCCTTATTTTTTTTCGGAGCGATATCGAAACTAAAGTATAGAAAAGCAAGTACTAGCAAACTTATAGATACCGATATTACCTGTTGTTTTTTTATACCATCACTTTTCATCCGGCAAAGAAGTCACGTTTTCTTTTACTTGATCAACGAAAATCTTAGCAGGTTTAAATGATGGGATATAGTGTTCTGGAATTTCGATAGCCTCATTTTTCTTGATGTGCCTTCCGATTTTCTTCGCTCTTTTCTTTATAACGAATGATCCGAATCCCCGTACATATACATTTTCACCACTAGAAAGTGAGTTCTTTACTTCACTAAAGAACATTTCCAATGAAACCAATACATCAACTTTAGGTACACCCGTTTTTTCTGAAATCGTCGCTACTAAGTCCGCTTTCCTCATTCTTATATCTTGATTTATAGTTAGTTAAGTGATTTTTTAGTACCCCTATCTAAAAGGGATGGCAAATTTCGCAATAAAATTGAGAATGAAAAATATTATTTGCAATTTTTTCAAAGGAATTCTACTTTAATTGATTCATTTACAAGCTTTTAATAGATTCTACCAGAATAAATAGCGGTATATATACAATATAGACAGTCATTATAGGTAGATTAATCAATGTCGGTAGATAGATATGTTGTGGAAACAAATCATAGAATCTCTAAGGAAGGTTTATATTTGCCCACTCTAAAATAGAAGTATATGATCTTATCAATGACGGGTTACGGTAAAGCAAGCGGAAAATTTAATGGTAAGAATATACAGATAGGCATAAGATCACTAAATGGTAAGACAACCGATATCCGGATAAAAGCTCCTAATAATTATCGAGAAAAAGAGATCGATCTCAGAAACCTGATTTTAAAAGATGCCCACAGAGGTAAGATGGATGTTCAGATTGATGTCGATGCTGGAAATGGTGAAGATGATTATGCACTTAACAAAGCATTGTTTAAACATTACTTTCGTGAGTTAACGAATCTGAAAGAAGAACTCAATTATACATCAGAGGAAGATTTATTCGCAGGGATACTCAGAATACCTAATGTGGTAGTCAACAATGAATCTTCTATCAGCGATGAGGAATGGTCTATAGTAAAGCAGACTGCATTAGAGGCCGTAAAAAACCTAAATTCCTTTAGGTCTAAGGAAGGAGAAGCCATGCATAAAGACTTGGTATCTAATGTAGACTTCATCCAGAGCAGTCTCACAGCCATCCTTCCACATGAAGGAGATAGGATAGAAAACCTTAGAAAGAGATTGAGTAAGAACTTAAATGAGTTTCTCAGCAATGGTCAAGTAGATCAGAACCGTTTCGAACAAGAGGTATTGTTTTATGTGGAAAAACTTGATATCAATGAAGAGAAAGTCAGACTTGAGCAACATTGTAAATTCTTTCACGATGTAATAGGAGGAGTGGATTTTTCTAAAGGAAAGAAACTCTCTTTTATTTCTCAAGAAATGGGGAGAGAAATCAATACACTCGGAGCTAAAGCACAGCACTCTGAGATCCAGCAGATTGTTGTATCTATGAAAGATGCTCTAGAACAGATTAAAGAACAACTGGCCAATGTGGTTTAAAAATCATGGGTAAGAAGAAAAATCATAAAATGTTTATTTTCACTGCACCTTCTGGGTCAGGAAAAACAACAGTAGTTAGACACCTTCTTAACAAGTATAATTTTTTAGATTTTTCTGTTTCTGCAACTTCTAGAGAGAAAAGACCTCATGAGGTAGAAGGCAAGGACTACTACTTTTTATCTGAAGAAGAATTTAGAACCAAAATAGATGAGGGAGCATTTCTAGAATGGGAAGAAGTGTACGACAACCAATTTTATGGTACCCTTAAGTCTGAAGTGGATCGAGTATGGGAAGCAGGAAAGCATATGGTATTCGATATAGAAGTTAATGGTGCTACCAACCTTAAAAAGATGTATGGCGATCAGGCCCTTGCCGTTTTTATTAAAGTACCTTCATTCATGGAACTGGTAAAACGATTGAAATCTAGGAAGACAGAATCACCATCTAGCCTTAAAAAGCGTATCAAGCGTATTAAACGAGAACTTACCTATGAAGAGAGCTTCGATACAGTCTTAATTAATGATAAGCTTGAAGTGACTCTCCAGGAAGCCGAGAACATTGTATGTCAGTTTATAGGAATGCGAAAAGAGTCTGCAGAATGAATAAGATCTTCGCCATAACAAGAGGAATACGGGTGAGTGTCCGACCACGATATGAAGTTAATGCAAGCAATCCCTCTCAGAATAATTTCGTACACAGCTATCAAGTCTCTATCCACAATATGGGAGAAGCAACGGTTCAACTTTTGCGTCGAGAATGGAATATTACAGATGGTGATGGAAGTAAAAGAATAGTCAAGGGTGATGGTGTCATCGGTGAACAACCTATAATAGAACCTGGAGATTCTCATACGTATTCTTCATGGTGCCCACTTAAGTTTCCAGCAGGTAAGATGTCTGGCCACTACGAGATGGAAGACCTTGTAAGCCATCAGATATTTAATGTAGAAGTACCATCGTTTAGCTTAATAGCAGATTTTAAAAACAACTGATTCTAGTTTTTAACCTTAACCACATTTCTTTTCTGGATTAAGTATGTTCAGAATAAGCTGGATTGAATTCCGAAGCTTAATGGATTCTCGATGCTGAGAAGGTGTTGCTTGATATCTGTTCCTAGAGCATAGCCGACTAGACTTCCATCACTGCCTATTACTCTATGACACGGAACGATTATGGGGATTGGGTTTTTACCATTGGCCATTCCGACTGCTCTGACTGCTTTTTCATTGTTGAGATATTTAGCAATATCTAGATAGGAAACCGTCTTACCATACGGGATGGTTCGTAGGTAGTTCCATACTTGTTTCATAAATCGAGTACCTTCCACCATATGTAAGGCTACAGTAAATACTTTTAATTCGCTGTTGAAGTATTGTATAAGCTCGTCAATGGCCTTATCGGTATGCTCATTAGGAAGGCGGTCATTGACTTGGTCTTTATCTAATAATTTTACTGAAGTGATCCCATCCTCAGTAGCCGATACATAACATCGACCTATGGTTGTGTCAGTCCAGTCATAATTCATGCTGTAGAAAGATTGGGAAAATGAGTAGTTATTTCGCTATAGATTTCTGGGAACTTCTCGTTAAGTTGAACTGGAAAAGTATGGTATACAGTAACCCATACTGCCCGCATATCTAATTGAGGGTGCCCAGTATATTCTGTAATAAATGATTCTTTCCATCCGGTGACTTCACTTACTTCTTTCCATCCATAATTGCTTAAATCAGAAATGGATATTTTTCTGGTGTCCATATACGCTTCCGCAAATGCGTGAATGGCTACATTATAACACTCACTGGGCCTGGTCAACCCTGGAAGTAAATGTTCTAAAGAAAAAATGATAACCAAGTCTTCATGATTTACTTCTACTGTATGTAAGTATTGGTATGCTGGACTAGGGAAGGGATGCTTGTATAGATATACTCGATCCCAGTCGCCTATAAGAAAGTCATCCTCGTGTAAACTCATCATAATCGGGATAGACCCTATCATTCCTTTTACATCTTCTGGTACGTCTCTTACTTCTCTACCTACAGATTTGAATTCTCTGCCTTCAATATAGAGGTTAAGCCTTGTGTCATATTTTTCTTGTTCTTCAGGCTGAAGAGATTGATAGTAGGGGGAGAAAGCTTGGATCCATTGCCTGACTTTAGGGTCGAGAGGTATAGGATATTTTTTATGCCACCAGAAGTTTATCTGAGGGCTAAACAAGTATGTGATAACCATAAAAACTACAGGAACGAATATCCAGATAGTCATATCTCTGTTACCCGTAGATTCTCCTAGGTAAAGAATAAGAGCGGCTATAAGAACCAGAGGCAGGTAGATTATTTTATCTAAATAATGGATTTTCATATATAGAGGTAATAAGAAAAAAGCAATTTTTTTCCTGACAAAGATAATGGCCTGATGGGATAATAGCTAATGTCAGATTATCCTTCCCTGAGATCTTAATGAAGTTTAGGGTCAGATTTTATTATACAACACTTAATGGCTTTCTCATCTGATTTCAGTTAGTAAGAATAATTCTAGTTTTTTATACTGTCCTTTAAATTCACCTTCTTTTCTTTGCTTAAATAAAAAAAGAGTCTAAATTTGCCGGCGCTTACAATGTAAGCATACGGTACCTTAGCTCAGTTGGTAGAGCACAGGACTGAAAATCCTGGTGTCCCTGGTTCGATTCCTGGAGGTACCA
>CALIQO010000572.1 GCA_938044055.1 uncultured Saprospiraceae bacterium | reverse complement strand
CTTTGGATTCTATCCAAGTTCGAATAATTCCTGATACATCATCAATCCTATTTAGTACTTCCCAAGCAGAGAATCTAAGTACAGTAAATCCTATTTTTTGTAGTTTCTCATCCCTAATCCTATCATTCTTACTGGCTTGTTCAGTTTCGTGTGTCCAACCGTCAACCTCGATAATAAGTAAAAGCTCTAAACAAGCGAAATCGGCAATATAATTTAAGATTGGTCTTTCTCTTCTGAATTGATATCCTAGCATTTGCTTTCCACTAAGGATATACTTCCACATGCACGCTGCTGATTTAGTCAACTTCTTTTTATTCTCTTTGGAATAGTTTAGTAGATTTTTATTGTAGTGATAGTTATTTGCCTTAGACGCTTTCTCCATATAGTCAAGCTACAAAAAAAAATGCTTTAATAGGAGCTCCATTTCTTTCCAAAAAATGTATGTCACATAGCTGTCCCCTTATGAGGGGGTTGGGGGTGGAATATCCATGGAGCTGTTTCCATTAAAAACGCTCTTCACGATAAGCTAGGTTAAAACTGGCTTTGACCCTAATAGTGGGATAGATAACTTATTCAAGTTGCACTTTATCAAGTCACTCCTCAATCATTTCACGAAAAAAATCATCCTTAGTGCCGACTGAAGAGTGATACATCCCAGATTAAAAAAAGTCACCCATACTAAAAGTATGAATCATACTTCATTCTCACAACCGAAACCCATTAAATCTGTTACTTTTACATCCACAAGAAAATGTTGGTTTTAATGGCAGTTGCAAAGACTAAATCTAAAAGGAAAGAAGAAGATGTCTCTCTCAGAGAATTCATCTATATAAAGGGAGCCAACTCTAATAATCTCAAGAACATAGATGTTCTCATCCCTAAGAAAAAACTCATTGTGGTAACCGGTCTTTCTGGCTCAGGAAAATCCAGCTTGATCATGGATACACTTTATGCCGAAGGGCAGCGGAGATATGTAGAAAGCCTATCTTCATATGCCAGACAGTTTCTCAATCGGATGAAGAAACCAGAAGTAGAATTCATCAAAGGAATATGTCCAGCAATTGCTATAGAACAGAAAGTGAGTTCGAGCAACGCAAGATCTACAGTAGGGTCTCTTACAGAAATTTACGATTACCTGCGGTTGCTATATGCCCGAATCGGAAAGACATATTCTCCGAAATCTGGAAAGCTCGTTGTAAGACACGACGTCACAGATGTAGTAGATTTTATCTATAGCCACGACGAAAAGACGCGGATCCAACTTTTTATCTTTTTTCAGAACCAGAGAGAGCGAACCATAACCCAGGAATTGTCACTCTTGCTTCAGAAAGGATACACAAGGGTAAGACACAAGGGAGAACTTATTTCTATCCAAGACCTGCTCGAAGGGAAGTATAAAAATTCGAAAAAATCATCTGCCAGTCTTAGAAAGGACATGCATGTCCTCATCGATCGATTTTCTTGTAACCCAGAAGAAGACAACAGAAAACGAATTGCGGATTCTGTTCTTACCGCATTCTCGGAAGGGGAAGGAGAATGTCTGGTAGATGTAGTCGACGGTAAAGAAAAGGTTTTCAACAATCGATTCGAACTAGATGGCATGTTGTTCCTAGAACCCAATCATCAACTTTTCAATTACAACAATCCTTATGGCGCATGTCCTCGATGCGAAGGGTATGGAAGAGTACTAGGCATAGCAGAGCATAAGGTTATTCCTAACGATGGGTTGTCAGTATACGACGACGCCATTATGTGCTGGAGAGGAGAAAAGGGAAAAGCATGGAAGGAACGATTGATTCATTCTGCCCATAACTTTGATTTTCCCATACACACACCTTACATAGAGTTGACTAAAAAGCAAAAGCAGTTGCTGTGGGATGGAAACAACCACTTCTATGGAATCAATGATTACTTCTCAGAGCTCGAAGAAAAAACATATAAGATTCAGAATAGGGTGATTCTTGCTAGGTATAGGGGCAAGACGGCCTGCACAGAATGTTCTGGAGGTAGATTAAGGAAGGAAGCGACTTATGTAAAAATTGATGGCAACCATGTCAGTGAATTAATCAATCTACCCATCTCAGAATTGAATGATCACTTTCGGAAAATCAAACTGAATGATCACGACATGACCATCGCCCGCAGAATTCTTATTGAGATCAAGAGCAGGCTCGACATCATGGAACAGATTGGACTAGGCTACCTTAGCTTGGATAGATTATCATCTTCCTTAAGTGGAGGAGAAACACAACGGATCAATCTTACCCGGACACTTGGAAGTAACTTAACTAATTCCCTATATATACTAGATGAGCCTTCCATAGGCTTACATCCGAAGGATACTGAAAAGCTTGTTGCTGTTTTAAAAAACCTAAGAAATCTAGGGAACACTGTTGTTGTAGTAGAGCACGAAGAAGATGTGATACGCAATGCGGATCACATTCTGGATATGGGACCTGAAGCTGGTATCAATGGAGGAGAAATGATCTATGATGGCCCGCTTAAGAAGTTCCTTACAATGAAGAATGGAGGATTGACTGCACAATATCTACAAGGTAGTATGGAAATTCCTATACCGCCTCAGAGAAGAAAGGTTATCAATACCATTAAAATAAAAGGGGCTACCCAGCACAACTTGAAGAACATTGATGTTACCATTCCTCTTAATTGCCTTACGGTAATTACAGGGGTATCGGGATCTGGAAAAACATCGCTGGTAAAGCATATCTTATACCCATCTTTAAAGAAACACCTGGGAGAACCCATAGCGCAAGCACCCGGTAAGCACGGATCAATCTCAGGCGACCTCTCTACCATTACTTCTGTGGAGATGATAAACCAGAGCCCGATAGGAAAATCCTCAAGGTCTAATCCGATTACCTATGTCAAGGCTTATGATTCAATAAGAAAATTATTTACCTCCCAGCAGATTTCTAAAATCAGAGGGTATAAGCCTAAGCACTTTTCTTTTAATGTAGAAGGAGGTAGATGTGACAACTGCAGTGGAGATGGAAACATTACTGTCGAGATGCAATTTCTCGCTGATGTAAAACTTGTCTGTGAAGATTGTAGAGGAAAGCGATTTAAGTCAGAAATCCTAGAAGTACAATTCAAAGGTAAAAATATACACGATGTGCTTGAGTTGAGCATAGATGAAGCCATGGAATTCTTTTCCGAGCAGAAAGATATTCTGAATAGAATCAAGCCCTTGCAAGAAGTCGGACTGGGTTACATAAAACTGGGCCAATCGTCTTCTACACTTTCTGGAGGAGAAGCGCAACGGGTAAAGCTAGCCAGTTTCCTAGGCAAGGAAAAAAATGTATCTCCTGTTTTATTCATCTTCGATGAACCGACAACAGGATTGCATTTCCACGATATCCACAAACTTTTGTATGCTCTCAACAGCCTGGTGGAAATAGGTCACAGTGTAATCATTGTGGAGCACAATCTGGATGTTATAAAGACAGCAGACTGGATCATAGACTTAGGTCCTGTCGGTGGAAAGAAAGGGGGACACCTTGTATATGAAGGAACACCAGAAGGAATCTTGAAGGTTAAGAAATCCTTTACTGGACAATTCCTGAAAGAGAAAATGAAATAGTATTGTTACGCAGTAAGTAGATGGTACGCATCTACATTCACTAAGAAGTCATTCTGTTTTTCTTTAATGAAGAACTAAATCTATAATTGCCCCTGCCATAGTCAACTCACACTATGA
>CALIQO010000571.1 GCA_938044055.1 uncultured Saprospiraceae bacterium | reverse complement strand
CCACTGACACCCAATTGAGATCCACTTAAAGATCCTACTACAATACCTCCAACTATTCCAGCGATAATTCCTGAAAACAATGGTGCTCCTGAAGCAAGGGCGATACCTAGACACAGTGGAACAGCAACTAGAAATACGACTATACTAGCCGGTAAATCACTGTTTAAATTTTTCCACATAGAAAATTCTTCTTTAGTATGCATAATACATTTTTTAATAAAGGTTAAACTATAAGACAATGTCTCTTAATAAAGTGTAAGAATAGTAAGGTTAAGGGTGTAAGCTTGAATGCTTATACTTCTGGAGGAGGGTCATGCAGGTCGTAGTGTGGTATCAATGGAACCAATAAACATTGCGTATCTTGCTTCACTATGAAGCCAGAATCCATAAAGTTATAGACCATTGTTCCTCGTTCTATGAAATCAATATTCTCTTCCTCTACATCATCAATCTCAATTTCGGATTTCTCAGAATGTTCAATATCTAGAATAGATAAAGAATCTGCTTTATAATGATCAATAACAGTAAGCCCATGTGAGAACACAACTGTTAAAATAAATGTGATATGTATGATCTTTTTAACCATCGAAAGCACAAATGTAGTAAATATTTCTAAAATGATAGTAATACTATCATTAATTATATGTTAACTTCCTTTGCAAGAAGATTACTCATTAACGTAATAATCATTACTTTTGTTTACGATGAGCGCTAGAGGAATCATATTTAATCTAAATGAGGACCTTTTCTTGAAAGATCCACAGACGACATCCTATGGTCAAAAACTTCTTGAGAATAGCATAGAACTGATTGATGGAATGGGAATAGAAGGATTTACCTTCAAGAAGCTTGCTGTGAAAATTTCATCTACGGAAGCTTCCATTTATCGATATTTCGAAAACAAGCACAAGCTTCTTCTATACCTTACTTGCTGGTACTGGGAATGGGTACACTTCTTAATTGATTTAAACGTCAAAAATATAGAGGCCCCTGAAAAGGCCTTAAAAATTACGATACATAATATAGTCAACGCTTCGACTGAATCTCCTATGACAACTTATGTCAATGAGAATCTATTGCATAACGTTATTATAAAAGAAGGGTCTAAAACGTACCACAACCACGAAGTGGATGATGAGAACGAACTGGGGTTCTTCCAGAGTTATAAGGGTGTTGTGTCTAAGGTAGCTGACATTATAAAAAAATACAATCCAGAATTCCCTTATCCTAAAATGCTGGCAAGCAATTTATTTGAGATGGCTAACAATCAGATATTTTATGCTGAGCACCTCCCGAGGCTTACTGAGATTAAAAACAGAAAGAAAAAGTACGAAGACCTAGAAGCAGCTATGCGTTACATTGTATTCAAGGTCCTAAACTAGAGTAGGCTATAGTTTTAATCACCTAGTATTTAACATCTAGCATAGCGATCAACGTGTGTGAATACTTAGATACTTCTATATCTATTTCCTTGTTCAATAAACCTTGATTATAATATTGAGATGAAGCGCGTAGATGTTTAATTCTATATTTATTGGGCCTTAATATAAGATAGGCTGTTTTACCATCCAATTGCAAATCCTTTACCCTTACTTTAACACGCATCTTATAAGGATCACCGATATCCTTCTGAAGCTTTAAGAAATCAGGTACGAATACAACTGTAAATATTCCACCCATAATAATTATACAGATTAATATTACCCACAACAATGCTCCTGAACCAGCCATAAATATGGATCCTATTACTAAAGCAAAAACAAAAAAGCCAAGAACCAGCCACATCTGAGTAATCATAGTACTCTTCACATCGTGAACCTTGATTAGTTCTTTTCTTGTCATCTGGGTATAAGATGGTTGTGATGTTTCTTTTACTTGTTCCGGAGTAATATGAGAAACGGATGAAACTTTCAATGCTTCAGAGGCAACAGGATTTGATTTACCAGGAGAAAACTTTACTTGGACTGAAGATGTTCCAGAAGATTTGATTCCTTTATTCTCTTTTCTTTTAGTTCTACTGTTTTTTAAAATAGTAAGCCTTGACTCCATAAGCTCATATAATTCCTTGTGCGCTGGACTGGGATTTAGAACATTGTCGTAATAAGATAGAGTATATAGAATAGGAAAATTTTCTTCTGTGATATTATCATCTTTTACTTCTTTCTTCCAATCCGCTATTCCTAGTTTTCCTAAGCATGTTTTATACAATTCTGAATGTAGTGTTTTCTGGATTTTCTCAGGAAGATATTCTGGTGGCATGTTATACCCAAATGCTTTTCCAAAAACCCGCCTTCTAAATGATTCATCAGGTTTTGCTGATGAATGCGAGACCCAAGAATGAATACACAATCCTATTAACAATAAACTTAAAACTGTAATGACGATCTTAGTTGGACCCTGAGAAAACACATTATTAGCCACCACAAGTCCTATCAACCCTAGTACACCTAGATGGATTTTAGCGAAGCCATGATAGAAATCTTTTTTAGTTAGTGGAATGTCAAATCCCAGATTGTCACTAACCCTATATGTACATCCCGTCGGAAACAATGGAAATCCCAATGTAAAAAACTTAGGTTGAATAGATTGCCGATTGTACGTATGTCTGCCTGGCATATGGATTATCCCTATTCTCATCTTATTTTTTCTTATAGGTACGTATTAATAACTTCCATTGTAATTTACTTAATCTTTAGATCTTTTGCTGAAAACTTATCTAATCCCATATAGCGCAGAAACGCATCCATACTTAATATCCAAGCGTCGAGAGGATCTGATATACTTTCTGAATGGAAATCTGCACATTCTTTTATTGCACCAAGCCTTAATTGGGTTATTTGAGAAATTCAATAACGCAGAAAATAATAAAACCGCATTCCTAGTATCATATAAGTATTATTTAAGCTTAGGAAAAGGTCCCCTGTCAATGGGGCTCCGTTAAAAACAGCTTATTTAATGAGATATTCTTCTATACATTGGATCGAATATTGCACCTATACATGTGTGATGAGGGAAACACACAACATCTACGTAATAGAACTTGATGAACGAGTCTGGCGCGAACAGAAAAAATTCAGAGAGGCCAATCCCGGCTTTAAACATCAACTAGAATGCTTATATGTGGGAATTACATCTCTTAAACCAGAAGAAAGAATCTTACAACACCTCCATGATTTAAAATCTAAAAAAGGGTTTAAACTATCTTCCAAAATGGTAAATAAGTATGGATTGTGCCTGAGACCCAGCCTATACAACCACCTCAATCCACTCACAAGAAAACGTGCATCCGTGCTAGAAGGCCATCTTGCTAAAAGTCTTCGGTTGAGGGGATATGCGGTATGGTGGAATTGACCCTACAGTTAAATCGCAACTTAAATCCTACCAATTATCATCATTTTCTTACCTCTCACTCATTTATATTGAGTCCTACTACTCTTGTGCAAAATGATGATCAAATTCTCATTATTTTAGGATAAAGAAAAGAAGTTAATTAACCCTAAATTACTTAAAATGAGATTATTAGCTGCAATGCTTTTATATACTTCATGTATTTCTTTACATAGTCAACAATCAATCTCTGGAGTTGTAGAAGATGGATCTAATCAACCCATCATGTATGCCAATGTAATGCTGATGAATGGCTCCGATTCAACCTACATTACAGGGACTAATACGGACACTGCAGGAATTTTCAATCTTAAAATAAATTCACAAGGAGTATATTATCTTGAAATATCTTCAATCGGATACCTTACACTTAACTATGAACTTAATGATTTTACAGATCAGATTTCAATTGTCATGTCGCCCGCCTCAGAATTACTGGATGAAGTAGTTGTAAAAGGTCAACGTTCTATGTATGAGTTAAAATCCGATCGTCTTGTGGTGAATATTGCCAGTCAAATATCCATGAGTGGAAACAATGCACTACAGCTGCTTAAAAAAGTTCCGGGTGTAATCATACAAGAAAATCAAAATTCCATCTCCTTAAATAATAAAGGGGGCGTACTGGTTATGATCAACAATAGAATCACTAGAGTGCCAAGAGAAGTACTTATCCAGCAACTTCAGGGTATGCAAGCAGAAAATATAGAGAGAATAGAAGTCATTCATCAACCTTCTGCTAGGTATGACGCTGATAATGCAGCAGGAATCATTCATATAGTAATGAAGAAAAGAATCTTCAATGGCATGAGTGGTAACATAAATACGGTGATCGGATACGGACAAGCGGAAAATGGTAGTATAGGCGGAAATCTCAATTTCAGACAAGGAAACCTGAACATATATGGTTCAGCATCTGCAGTGTCAGATAAGGCAAATAATTTTTCTGTTAACCATTACAGAGAATATGATTTTAATGGTGATAATTTTTTCTACGAAAACCTATTGAATTCTAAGGATATCCGCAGCAACAACATATCTGCTCAATCTGGAATAGACTGGCAATTGAATGATAAATTTATTGTCGGTGCTTTAGCTGGATATTCTGACGGAAAATTCGAATTCTTAAACTCTGATTCGAATTCTACTTTCCAGAAGAACAACGCAATCACAGATGTAACCAATTTCGGCATCAACACCATCACTGAAAACACAAATTATTTTTACAACCTCAACCTTAATATGTCGCTTTCAGAGTCCTCAAATATTAATGTGGATTTCGATCAATTTTTTCTTGATGCACAGAATGGGTCACAACTGGACAATCAAGAAATTAACGCAGAGAATGATAAGATTAGGTCACAGAGAATATCGGGATTCGACATTACAACATTTAAATCAGATTATACCTTATCAACTGATGCTGGGAAACTAGAACTCGGTGTAAAAGGAACGTACAATAGAACAACTACTGCTGTAAAAAATGAATCCTTAATAAGTGGGGAGTGGGTGAATTTCGATGTATTCAACATTGAGGAAGATTTAATAAAAGAAGACATTCTTGCCATGTACGGCACCTACCAGAAACGAATTTCATCAGAATGGGATATAGAGATGGGTGCTAGGTATGAAAATTTCAAGTATAACCTAGCTGCCAGAGATGAAATCAATAACCTCAGTTTAGGATTTAAAAACTTGTTTCCAGTTGTCAGAATTAATCATAAAATTGACTCCTTACAATCATTACAATTAACGTATAATAGAAGAACCGACAGACCTCAATTCTCTAACCTAGCTGCGTTTTATTTACTAGTCGATCCTACCCTTCTGGCTAATTCCAATACCCGCCTAAGACCTTCGTTTACCAATACCCTTGCCCTATCCTTTCAGAGAAGAAGCATGATCTTAATGCTTGAAGGTTTTAAAACCGCTGGATTTATTACATTTTATAATACTGTAGACAAGGCAAGTGGTATTCAGACCAGTCAGCCGATCAATTTTGACAAACTTGAAGCGCTGCAATTGACGCTGAGTCAGCCCATATATTTTTCAGAAGCATGGGAATCATCCTGGAATCTTCAGGGAGGATACTATCGGATATTAGATGCGAGCAACAGACCTATCCCCTATGAAGATGATATATTAAGCTTTTCAATCCAGGGAAATAATAGTTTCAATTTAGGACGTGGATGGTATGCCAGTTTAGATGGAAAGTATACCAGCGAATTTATATCTGGAGATCAGAGACAATTTCTATATCATTTTATCAATGCTGGAATCAGGAAAAAACTTGGGAACCATTCATTCAATTTTGTGATAAATGACATATCCAATTCCAGCGGAAAGATAGACTGGGAATACGATCAACCAGCATTAGGTATTAGAACATTTGGTAATAACAATTGGTCAGAACGCACTTTCTTAATGAACTATACATATACTTTTCAGACTAACAATATTAAAGCAAGTCGGCAGAGATCTACGGCCTCTTCTGAAGAAAGATCGAGGATGTAAGCTTTGTAATCATTATGACGCTAAAAAAGCACTTACTTTTTCATGTACAGCTTCATCTCTAAGAATCCTAAAATGCCCAGTATCGCGTACACTTTCTAACCTACCAACTTCCCAGTTGTCAACTACATGCTGAGATTGACTTATAGGAATAACTTTATCTGCGACATCATGCAGAATCAGTGCTCGATCAACACGCACCCGTTTTACAAAATCACTTACATTCATATCCGGTACAGATATATTGTATTTCTTTTCTATTCGTTTTACAAGGATTGAAATGGCCTTGCTTGATACTCCGACTTGATCTGATATAAACTGAATACGCTGGGTAAATCGGTCCGGCGTTGTCATCAATACATATCTCTCGATATGAATTTCTGGATTTTCGCTCAATACATAAGTAGTAGCAACACCCCCAAAACTATGAGACAAAAGACAACTGGGTTTTACAGTATGTATCATAAACTCTAAGGTCTCTATAAAAGCAAAAATGGATGCCTCCCCTTTACTGCTAAAACCATGGGCAGGACCGTCAAATGCATATACACTAAATCCATCACTCACCAGCCTAGGTATAATATCTGCGAAGTTCCCCGCTTGTCCTTCCCATCCATGAATCATAAGAATAGACTTAGATCCATTTCCCCATTTATAGGTGCGGATTCTAAATCCTCCACAGCTTACATCACCTTGATCCGCTTTCTCCAGCAATTGGATTTCATATTCTCTCAATTTAGAGATCTGTGGATTCATTATCTTTTTATACGCAACATGGGCAAAAGCGCCAGGGAATAAAAAAGAAAGGAATCGAATCACAATTTTCATTGAATCAAATGTACAGAAGCTGTTATTAATAATATGAGCCTTATGTAGAATTAAAAAATTCTAGATAGACTGCTTACTTTTCTTATTACAAACAACAACTCATTGGCTTTAAGTGAAAATAGCGAAGTAATCATAAAAGAATATTTACTGCAGGATGAAAGAATAATTGCCTTTTCTTTCATTCCTTACCACACATAATTTTCTAGCCTTCTAGCTTGATAATACCATTCAATGATTAATACTCGTATCTTGTAATTAAGCTGAAGTAATTTCAATCGATTATTCAAAACTTTCTGCTCTCTTGAATTAACAAGAAAGATAGAACTCTCACCGATTCTAAATCTTTCATTTTCTGCATCTAACAATCTTCTCGACAAGGTCAGATTGTCTTCTGTGAGTGACAACATATCCTGTAAACGCTTTAGTTCTAACTCAAGGGCGTCGACCTGAGTGCTTATCTGTCGTGAAACATTATCCCTGAAGAACGTATTCTCAGATAATTCTAATTCTATCAACTGTTTCTCCCCTCTTGCCTTCCTAGCTAGCAAGGGAAAATACAGATTTACACCTAACTTATAATCTTGTGTTGAATAAGCCAAGAATCGATCATTATCATCTAACCTTAGAAGGGGATTTACCTTTAAGTCTAATTGAGGTTTTATATTCTCTTGAGCATTTCTTCTTTTTAATTCAAGAGATTCAGAATCGAGGTTTATACTCCTTATAGCAGGTAGATTATCGATGACAATTTCATCCATAGAAGAAATCATTTCATCTCCCTTAAACCATTCTTTAGCTGATTGTGGAGTATATAGGTCTCCATTGCGGATATCTTCCATCGAATTGCCCCATATATGATTTCTTAATGATTGAAATGCAGACAGATAATCTAATCGAGATTGCTCATAATTGACTCTATTATTAATTAAAATCTGTTGAGATTCAACCGTATCTATAGCTGCTTTGTCCCCCTGATTAAACAACTCTATTGTATTGTTCAGTCGGATGGTTGCAAGGTCTACAACTTCTCCATACGCTTCTGAGACGGCATACTTAAACTCCCAGACTAAGTAAGATTTTATGGATTTAAACATAACCTTATTGACCATTTCTATTCTCTTGATTTCATTCTGCTTTCCGATTACAGTTGCGTCATCAAGTTGAAATCTTCTATCGTTGTAGAATAATCCTCTAAGAAGGGGTATTCTTATACCCGCTGACAACAATCCATTATCAGGGAGGAAGGCTTGTTCATTGAGAAACTGTCCTCGGTTAGTCTCGTAAGAAACTTCTACATCTACCCCTAGTACTGTCGGCACTTTAAGGCCAGTGTTCCACAAGTCATAATAGTTCTTTTCGTCGAATGATTTAGAATCGTACGATGAAGACAAGACTGGATCTAGGCTTCCTCGTGCCTTACGCATGTAGGCATCTGATTTTCTCTCTAGAAGTTTCGATTGATTTATCTCAGGGTGGTTCTTTCTAACAGCTTCAATAAATTTTAAAAAAGCCAATTCGCTCTGTCCCGAAACAGAGTTGATAAATATCAACATAAACACTAAATAAAAGAGCTTCCTCATTCTCCGTAAGAATTAGATTTAACATCAGATAAAGTAACTCCGTGAGAAATAGGTTTTTCATTATCATCCACTTTGACAAATACAATTTTTTCTATCTCTATGATGGTCTGCTTAGAAAAAAGGTTGCGCGTCTCGCATCTAAAAGTAATGGATGAATTTCCTATAGAGATAAATTCTAATCCTATTTCTATTACGTCTCCTTGATGGGCGGAATGAATAAAATTGATCTCTGAAATAAATTTCGTTACGACCTTCTGAGTACTTAATTTACTCATGGCGTATATGCCTGCTTCCTCATC
>CALIQO010000570.1 GCA_938044055.1 uncultured Saprospiraceae bacterium | reverse complement strand
ATAGTTATACAGCAAAGATCTGAACTGCGATTGAAAGGCTGTGTCACCTACTTGGGTGGTTTAGCGATTTAAAAGTGGTGTAATCGTTTAAATAAGAAAAGCCTAACCTCCTGGGATAGAGAAGGTAAGGACATCACCGACCAGACCACAACTTCTAATCGGTGATTGAAGCGAATTACTTTTTTAAATAGCATTTCAATGAATTGATAATTAGAAACACTCAATTACACTTATACACACAAGCAAGAAGTGCATGCGGTATGTCTTTCCTTAAATGGTTGTGAAATAAGAGAGATATATATAATATAGGAGAGTAGGAGTAAGATTCCTTCAGTAAATTAATTTAACTGAGTCCCAGATGAATATCTATATCTATACAAGAATCTTGAAATCAGGATTAGGATAATTGCATACAATGACAACCCTAATGTATGTCCAGCATCAGAATGAGCCATGGTGGCAAGAACTGCATCAAAGAAAAATCCTGCATAGGCCCACTCTGACAGAATTCTAGGCTTATCCACCAGTACAGCAATAACGCCCAGTACTTTAGCAATTGCAAGGGGATATACGATATATGTAGGATATCCTAACTGGGAGAAAAACCCTTGAACCATTTCATACTTAAAGAAATACATCTGTGCAGAAAAAATAAAGATTCCGCACATCGCAATCGTGGCAAGCCAGTACCCTATTCTTTTTACATCCATAAAGTATAGTTATGATAGCGTTTTGTGACTACCGTCACAGAAACCTGGATTTCCTGTCTGCTTACAAGTACAGAAGTATGCTGTCTTAGATTCTTCAGCAATAAATACTTGTGGTGTAAAAGAAGTAGGCTTATGCTTACCGTCACAGAAAGGTTGGTTTTCTGATAGTCCACAAGTACACCATGCATATCTCTTTCCTTCTTCTAGATCCACAGGGATAGGAACTGTCCCTGCTACTTTAGCTTTATCATTGCTCATATCATTACTTTTTGTTGCAACAATAATAACGAAATAAATCATACCTAAAGAATAATAGTTTCTTCCGCTAGCAAGATTTAGAATAGACGACACTTCATATTAAGATTCAAGATTATTTGGTTCGATGTGATAAATCAACTTTCTTAAATCCAGTTTCCTCAGGAGTGTTTTTGCCTGGGCTAAGTATCTCATCTGAATCGATCGGTCTGCTTGTAGATGAACCTGTACTTCTTCAAGGTCCTCTATGGAGTACTTCTGCTTCAACAAAGTAAGCTGGGCTTCTAGCGATTCTAGAGGAAAAACCTTATCGTTGAGCTGGACCAAGACGTTGTCATCTTGTTCTCCAGCTTTTCCGATCCATAAGTATATATCACCAGGTTCTAGATCTATTTTGTTGAAGTGGAAGACACTGGGTAGATATACTTTAATTTCAGAAGATGAATTTCTAAGTACCGTTACTACCATAAAAAAGAACAATAACATGAATATAATATCTGGAAGAGAAGCTGTAGAGATTTCTGGGATGGTTCTGGGTTTTCTTCTATACATAATTAAATGAGTTTATTGAATGAGCGAAAAATCAATAGGATCTGCTTCAGAGATTCTTCTCGGGTATTTCATCCTGATACTATTTCTATCAGCAACAGAAAGTAAATTGAAAGAACTGCGATGCCTTTTCTGCGCCTCTTCTTCCCAGATGCGATCATTGCCATTCTCGATGGCACTATAAACCATTAAGTAAGGCTGGTATTCTGTGCGCGCATCATGGATCAGTGACACTACAGCCTTATCGGGACTCAATGATCCGGAAGAAAGAACTAAGGGGTTTATTATAAAATTATAAGTCAGGTCACTCAGATCCTCTACCCTACTTTCTTGTCCTTCTACCATAACCTTATTGTCGGCATTGATTCTTATCGATAAGACATTCCTATCGGAAGCTTTACCAGGCTCTCCTTCATAATATGGAGGAAGAATTACTTTTAGACCCTTTTCTTGAGCAATGGTTGTTGCAACTAGAAAAAATATAAGCAATAAAAAAGCGATATCTGCCATGGATCCCGCATTGACACCGTTGTTCTTTCTCCTTCTTTTTTTCATACAGCTTTATTTAATAATTATCTCTTTGCTTGAAGCAAAAAATAACTCACCCTATAGCCTAAGTGACCTTATTAAAATCTATACATTAATTGATAAAGGGTGAAGGCGCATTTGCATGCAAATGCTCAGCATATTTCTATTCTACTTAAAAGATGAATTACAGCAGAAAAAGGTTGTATGAAGTAAGGGCACTCTGAAATTAATTTCTCAATTTTCTACTTACCTTTACGAAAAACATACTCAAGGGTAATGGATAAAAAAATCAAAGTAGGTATACTCTTCGGAGGACGGTCCGCGGAGCATAATATCTCACTTCTTTCTGCACAGAACGTTATAGATAGAATCGATAAAGAACTTTTCGAGCCTGTATTGATAGGAATAGATAAAAACGGGAAGTGGCATCTTAATGAAGGCGCTATGAAAGTCATCCATGCTCAAGATCCTAAGCTTATTGCTCTAAACAATCTCGACAATCCTATTCTGTTGTCTCAGAATATGGATGATCACAGTCTAGTATCTGTACACAATCAGGATGTACTGGGAAGCATAGATGTCCTGTATCCTGTTCTGCATGGAACATATGGAGAAGATGGTTCTGTACAAGGACTTGCTAAGCTCGCTAATCTACCTTGTGTAGGTTGTGGCATTCTAGGATCAGCAGTCGGTATGGATAAGGATGTAACTAAGCGTCTATTGAGAGACAGTGGTA
>CALIQO010000569.1 GCA_938044055.1 uncultured Saprospiraceae bacterium | reverse complement strand
ATATGGGGGCAGGTTGAAAAAATCTACAAGGATTCTGTAGAAGCGATTATACCTATTGTGGATAAATTCATTCAGTCATTTGATGAGGAATCAGACAGCATTGAATATATCAAAGCACTAAAATATCAAGGAAGAGCACATCGTAAAATGGGGAATTATGTACAAGCTATTGATGCATTTTCTGAAGTTTATGATTATGCTTCTGTTCATAAAGATAGCTTACTATTTGCGGAAGCGGCAGACCAGATAGCCACCATGAATATATTTATGGGCAATATGGCAGAGGGTCAGAAATACCTCCTAGAAGTGATAGATGTATATAATAAAGTCGGTTCTAAAAAAGACATCGCCCATGCCAATAATGGATTAGCTATTTTCTATAACGACATCGGTCAGACGGAAAAAGCCATAGAGACTTATAAGCTTGCTCTTTCACAAAGCGAAGAAATAGACGATACCATGGGCTGCGCCAATGTACACGCCAATCTAGGAATGTTGTACCTAGATGAAGGAGATTATGAATTAGCTGAATACCACATTACAAAGCAAGGCCAATTAGATACATTGATGGGAACACAATGGGGTCTAGGGTTTTTCCATGATTTTATGGGCTCACTTAGAAAGAAACAAGGGAGCTATGAAGAAGCACTTAAATGGAAGAAGTCTTCCCTTGCCATTCGAGAAAAATTACCCAGTCATTACAATATAGCGGAATCAAGATCTGGCCTGGCCAGTTTATACAACCTTATAGGTAAGTATGACCTTGCTATATATAATGCCAATATGATTCTAGAGTTTAAAGAAGAACACCAATCGCTCAGTCAACAGATGAGTGCTTATTCTCTTCTAGCCGATGCTTACGAAAGTAAGAGAGATTATAAAAAAGCCATGGCTTATCAGAAAAAATTTAAGTCCATGTCAGACAGTATCTATAATAGAGATATGCTTGATGAAGTCGCTATGAAAGATGCTTTATATCAGAAAGAAAAAAAGGATAAGCAGATAGCCTTACTTGAAATTGAAAAAGCTCAATCAGAAGATAAGATTCAATATAAGAATAGAGTAATAGCCATATGCGTAATAGGGCTATTGATCATAACAGGACTGATTTTTTTATTATTTAAATTATTCAGAAAAGTTAGTTTTCAGAAAGGAAAGTTATCTAAAACCTTGAAGGATAAGGATATTCTCCTAGGCGAAATTCATCATAGAGTAAAAAACAATCTACAGTTGATATCCAGTATATTATCTTTACAAGGTAAATCCCTGGATAGCGAGAGTGCGCAAGAAGCTATAATGGATGGAAAGAGTAGGGTTCGTTCTATGGCTCTGATTCACCAAGATCTCTACAATAAGAAAAATCTGCGAGGAGTCAGTGTAAAAGAATACCTTGAAAAACTAACTAGAGAACTCTTCGCAACATATAATACGAAAGGAGAAAAGATACAGTTGGAAATGGATATCAGCGATTGTGAATTAGATATTGACACTATGATTCCACTGGGTCTTATTATAAATGAATTGATTACCAATAGCTTGAAGTATGCTTTTCCAGAAGACAATACTGGGAAAATTTCAGTCAATCTTAACCATGATGGGAATGTAATACATTTAAAAATTGCGGATGATGGAATAGGTTTTGATCCAGATAAGGTAAGAAATAACGCCTTTGGCACAACCATGATTAGAGCCTTAAGCCAACAATTAAATAGTGATTTTTCCATAAACACAGAGAATGGAACACATACTAATATTTCATTTTCTGACTTTAAAAAAGCAATATAGAGGTACATCGGATATAGAACAACAGCAATCGGAAGAGTCCTTAACCCCATAAGAGCTCACAGCTTTTTCTCTAGAATGATTCTATTGATAGGGTTTTTCTTGTGCGCATTTCTAACCGATGTGAAAAGTCAAGACCTTGTTCATCTAAAGCAGATAGAAAGCCTTAAGGCTGAATTGGAAAAGTCGAGATTGAGACCTAAGCGGAGAATTGCTACTTCATTGAGATTGGTTTCGCATTATAAATATTCCCATCCCGATGTCGGTGAATTGATAGAGTCTGCGCTTTCAATAGCGGAAGAATATGATTTTAATTTCTACATAGCACGTTCATTAAGGTTCAGAACGAGATACAATTTATATCTCGGCGCCTCTCGTGATATCATAGAAAGGGATATCAAGCGAATGGACAGTTTAGGACAAGTTACTGGGAATGACCTTATTCCAGGTTGGGTCGATCAGCTCTATGCTAGTTATTATCTGCTCATAGAAGAGCTGGACTCGGCCAAGGTCAATTTAGTAGCACTGGACAATCATATAAGCAACTATGGAAATATAGATAGATCCAATTATTATGTTCTTAATGGCATGTACCACCAAGCTAAGAAGGAGTATAAGCTGGCGCTAGAATCCTATAACAAGGCGCGGAAATTGAGAAATACTGGTAAGGCGTATCTGTACAATAATATGGCTAAGCTATACTTAGATCTAGGTGACACCGATGAAGCGCTTGCATATGCCGATAAATCACTAGACCATAGCTCTCTGACCAACAATGTAATTCCTAAGGTTGAAAGCTTGATCATAAAAGGAGAAGCACTTCTTCTGAAAAAAGATACTGCTCAAGCAATGCCCTTTCTTATAGAGTCCGAAACATTAAGGTCTGCCCCGCATGTAGTAAAGAATTATACGGGAGCACATCACTTGATTGAAATTTATAGACAGAGTGATCCCTTTAAAATCGAATCCATTGTAGAAGATCTTTCTTCTTATGAATTCACCCCTCATTATGCTTTGATGTGGATTGAAAAAGGAAGATACTCGATTACTAGACGTGATTTTAAAAAT
>CALIQO010000568.1 GCA_938044055.1 uncultured Saprospiraceae bacterium | reverse complement strand
CAAAGAAATTCATGCCTATCTTCTCATTTAGAAGCCTGGCAAGATCTGGATCATTTAACTCCAACATCTTGGCAAGCTGGCTTTTCAATAATTTTTTATTTAAGTAGGGCTTTTTTTCTGCCATATATCTGTCAAGCTTCAATTTCAACTCATCTAAATCTGCCGACGTAAGCTTAGACTGAGTATACTTGGACTTAGTCTCAATAGGGTTAATCTTGTATATATCTGGAAACAAAAACCCATAATAGGTTAGAAATAATACAGAAAAAGTAAGACTTAACCATACAGCTTTCCTACTTAGGTTACTTAGCATATCTACTTCAACAAAACTCAATCCGTATACACAGATCCATACAAGCATGATACATGCATACACGATTAGAAATCTTTTTATAAATTGACCTTTAGGAATGTAACTAGATTCTTCTTCTAAGTCTGTACTAAATCGAGTATACAATTTCCATGCTGCATATCCGTACAAAACATTCACCAAAATACCTAGGCTGAAACAAGCATAAACCACTTTAATAAGCTGACCCGAAGATGCTCTGTTTTCTCTTACCTCATCACCCGGAATAATAAAATAAGTCGTGACCAACAAAGAGTAAATCACAGTAGGCAAAAAATGAATGAGATCTTTCTTCTGTAATCCTCTATTCTCAATCAATCCTCTAACTAGTAGAAAAATACTGGCCCCGAACATCATCCCTGCTATCTCAGAAACAATAATAAGGTTGTAGGACTTATTGAACAGCCCAGCTATATAAAACACTTTACCAAGTAAGCCTACGAATATAGCTCCTAACAACAAGGTGAGAAAAGGAGAGGTTCGCCCTCTAAACTGTGGCGAAACGCTATACATTATAATCAGAGCAAGGCTCAGAAAAAAAGCAAAAAATATAGCTTGATCATATATATACTGCATATGTTAAATTCCTAGAGTGTATTGAAAAATAGAAAGGTTACTTATCTAACTCATATACCTGAGCATCTATCAGATTATAATCTTCAAAATTATCGATTTTTGAAAAAAACGAATCGAAAGTAGACTTGTCCTCCCATGATGTAATTAAAAACAAAGATGGATCTAATCTATATCTAAAAGGAGACTTTCCATCTTGTAATTTTAATCGGATACTTCCTCCGTATTCATCAAGTTTTTCCTTGTAGAAATTTATATATTTTTCCAATTCTCGCTCTTCTCCCCATAGGGCAAATGCTACATTGTACACATCTGGGTCTATAGATATATTCAGATCATTTTCAAGTGGATAATAAGCCAACTTAAATATGGACCAGATATCTCTTCTTTGTTCATGGAAATCAGGTACAACCTTTTCAATTTTCGGAATAAAATCCTCTCTTACTTTTAGATTTTTCCACTTTCCAAAAATCAATATCGTGGGTTCTGTATTTCCATAAAGAGTATTCGTAATGGTAAAAGCTGGCAGTGTCTGATAGGTATATTCAAGGGCCACATTGATCGCCTCATTCCTATATTTTACTATGGCTTCTTTTTTGTCAGGTTTCATCCTTGAAAGAATGATATCAAGAACTTCTCCTTGAGATAATGAAAAAGATATTTCATCAGATTGTGCGTTAAGAGTTAGATAAAAACTGCTTAGAAAGATCACGATTAAAATGCGCATACATCATTTTTTATTAACAATGATGCAATGATATCCTCAGATCAGAAAAAATACAAAGAAACAAGCGATTACCTTGTACCGATACGGTATACGTTCATGATTTTAAAGGTTCATTTAGAAAAATGAGGTAATCGATAAGAGAACCATAACGATAATATAAAAAAGAATAGTTACTCAAGTAATAAGAAAAGGAGACTCCGAATAGATATCAGAATCTCCTTTGGGTTTCATAGGATATTATACTCTATCGGATAATCATTACTTTTTCTGATTTCCATTTTTCTCCATCATACAACTTGACCATTACAAGCCCTGTAATAAGGCTAGAAGGCAGATTATCTAGCTGAATTATCTGATCCCCATTCTCATTAAATCGATTTTCAGACAATAGTTTGCCAGTTATATCTATAACCTGCAATCTTGCTTTGTTCTTATCTACAATATGACATTCTACATTCAACGGTCCAGCCGCAGGATTAGGATAAACTTGGAATTCAGAAACTTCCTGAGTCCTTACATTTACATTACTTCTAGATGAAGAGCCACATACTCCTATCTTATCTTCTACAGTAACCGATACGATACAGAAGTCCCAGGCATTGTTAGCATCACCGACCCATAACTCAACATCGAAAGTACCCTGATCTGCACAAGTGAAAACCAAGCTACTACTCGCCGGTACTCCTTGAGAACCATCAGATCTCCTCAATCTATATTGTGTTATTTCAGCACACTGCCCGAATGATCCCGCATCGATAAATTCTGGTAACAATTCTGCACTTCCATTTTCTCCCAAGCTAAAATTAATAGCCGCTTGACAGATAGGTACAGGAGGACTCGACACAACGAATTCTTCACAACTTGTCGAATTTCCACAATCGTCTGTAGCTGTCCATACTATCGTATGTCCACCTTGAGGAAGGAAGAAGTCAATTAAATCAGTTACACCTGTAACATCTAAAACACCATCAGAAAAGTAATCTATCTCATAACTGTAAGTCATTCCATTATCGCAGTTGTCACTAGCTGTAATGGTTTTAGTATACAATCCACCTTGACAACCGTCACTAGGAATTATTGTGAATTCATCACAATTATCGAACTCAGGAGAAATTTCATCAATAATATCAATTGATTGACTATAGGTAATAGGTTGGCTAAAACACGGGCCACCTACTTCCCACACCCTTACAAGCTGCACTTTGCAAGAAAAATCTGATACTAAGATTTCTATATAATCCACTCGTGTCGGACATTCTGTATCTGGTAAAATAGGAAATCCTTGATTTGCTGGTAAGTTTTCTGGTTCGAGAGATCCATCTTCTAATTGCTCACAAGTAGCCACAAAATCTTCTGGCCATATAATCTGAGACTCGTATGAAGTACTCGGTCCTGTGAGAGCTATGATTTGTTCACAGAATAAGCTACTTACTCCATCTGAGGCGATGAATGTTCTTCTAATAAAAGGACCACAATCTCCAAACTGTACTTCATCTTCATAAGTTACCACATACTCTCCACATCCTCCAGTAATTGTAGGAAATCCGGTTACACTGGTATCATATGGATCTTGGTCACAGAATAGAACCATATCATCCGGGCAGAGTAATGTAGGAAGGATTTTATCTTCAATATTTATATCTGTAAAACATGAATTAAAAGAACCAACAGCATCATACACTTCCACGGTAATTCGAGTTGTCCCTAAGTCCGCACAAGTCACAGTGATTTCATCTACAAGTTCTCCAGAAGGCAACTTAATAAAGGATTGAAATGGACCGCAAGGCCCATCAACAAATACAAGAAATTCCTCCGGATACAATGTCAAGATACCTGAAGCCGGAAGCGACACATTTAAGTCTGCTATACAGGCTACGGTTATTCCTCCGCCACAATTTATCGCAATAGTCTGAAGATGCTGGAATTGTTCTCCTGTGCAGAAGTCTACAAGGTTCCAGAACCTATTAATTCTTATGGAAGAGCAATCTTCAGAGATCACATCATCATATGAGTAGGCTATACCGCATGAGAAATTAGGAATTCTAGGAACGCTATATTCTTCTGGAAGATTCTCAGGAGTAAGATCTTCAATCGCGGTTCCACAAGATGCTACATAATCTTCAGGATAAATCACAGAGCTAAACCCGTCGTATATGGTTACAATTTTTTGAGTACAACCAACTGTATCTCTGCCATCTGTGGCTATCCAGAATCTAGTAAAGACTGATCCTTCGCATTCGGACACAACAACATTTTCTTCAAAAATTTCAATTTCCCATCCTCCGCAGCTACCACCTAAAACGGGTACACCTGTTAAATCCAAATCCTGCAAATCAAAATCACAACCTACGGTCAGATCAGGCGGACATTCAAAAGTCGGTACTGAATTGTCCTTCACGACTAAAGCGCCGGAACAGGATATCCATACACCCTCACTGTCTAGTGCCCACACCTCATAAGAGGTTTCTCCTACATCACTACAATCTAGTGTTACACAATTTTCTGTAGGAGGTATTCCTGATCCATCTGCTGGAATTCTTAATGTCAATGCTTCTAGGGTAGAACCACATTCTTCCCCGCCAATTTCAAATATGAAATCTTCAGCGCAGACAATTGTACCAGTAGACTGTACTTCGACGAATAATCCATCTAGACAAAACAATTGTAACCCACCAGAATTACAAGTCACCTTGATTACCTGTACATATTCATAAAGATCTCCACTACACCATTCTATAACATCCCATGACCGTAAAATTTTAAAAGATCCAGGACAGTCTTCCTCGAATATTAGATCTTCATAACTTATTCCAGTCAATTGACAATCACCTGTCTCCACAATAGGAAACCCATATTCTTCTGGCAACTTTTCAGGGAATAAAGAATCAACAGTCACATCACATGACTCAATGAAATAATCAGCTGGCCATGTTATCTGTTCTTCAATGAAAGGTGTTCCGGCAATATTGATCACTTGATTACATTGATTCAGATTAGAACCATCAAATGCTGTCCATGTTCTTATTACTTTTCCACTACCACAACCATTATCAAAAAATTCATCTTCATATTGTACAAGAATGTTATCCGCACAATTATCGCTGACTAATGGTTCTCCTGTAATACTAAGATCATTAACATCTGTATCGCAAGCAACATCTATATCATTAGGGCAAAAAATCTCCGGTGGTAATTTATCTTCAATTCTTACCTTGCCGCTGCAGTAATTCCAGACACCACTACTACTCAATGCCCAGACTTCATATGTTGTAATTCCTATATCAGAACAATTAAAAATATGACATTCTTTTTCTGGAATTCCTATTCCACCATTTTCCGGTACTTTCAATCTAAGTTCAACCAGTTGTTCACCACATTCTCCCTCAAATATACCTGCAATAAAATCTTCAGCGCATACCTCACTTTCTCCATCTAGCCCTAGACTGACATTAAGTTGATCAACACAGAAAACTTCGACTCCTGAGCTACAAGAAACTTTCAGAACCTGAACATATTCATATAGTGTCTCTGAACAAAATTCAATGACTGTCCATTCTCTTAAAATTTTATAATTCCCAGGACAAATCTCAAATAGCTGATCTGAAAAAGTATATCCAGCTAGCTGGCATGGACCACTCTGAATAATCGGGCTATTAAAGGGAGCAGGTAAATTATCAGGATCTAGATCATCTAGAGTTATTTTACAATCATCTACTTCGAAATCTTGTGGCCACTCTATCTGTGCCTCAAGGAAAGGATCAGCTTCAATAATAATAACTTGATCACACACACTTATATTAACACCGTCAGAACTTGTCCATGTTCGTATTAATTTTCCACCACCACAGCCATTGTCAAAAAATTGATCTTCATATTGGACAAGTACGACTTCTGCGCAATTATCGCTGACTATCGGTTCTCCTGTAATACTTAAATCATTAATGTCTGTATTGCAAGGAACCGTTAAATCACTTGGACATATCATCGTGGGAGGTAATTTATCTTCCACCTGAATTTCAGTAATACACCATGACCAATTTCCACCATCATCCCCTGCCCATACTTGTACAGATATAAGATCTCCTATATTA
>CALIQO010000567.1 GCA_938044055.1 uncultured Saprospiraceae bacterium | reverse complement strand
CCTCTCTATTCGAAATTACGTACTGGCTAGGAAAACTCAGCATCGACGAACACCTAGAAGACATAGATCGAGAAGTTTCTTTTTCTTCATCTTTAAGAGAAAAACTGGGACACCATATCTATGGTGAAATATGGGCGTCAGACATCAAGCGGTTCTTGATTGAAAAAAACCTTCAAGATCGACCTATACATATCGTATCTTCTAACATGCACAGTGTTCTGAATTCTATCTATGCTGCTGAAGCCTTAAAGAAAAATGTAAAAACCAATAAGCTCGAAGAAATCGCTGAATATCTATCGAATGATAAAAATGCGAAACAAAGAGATAAGGTCTTAAAGCACGCAGAAAAACAAGGATTGTTTTTTCTCAAGGATACTTCAGGTACCAATATTAACGTACAGATTATAGATCTCGCTCAAGTCAATCTTGAAACATTGCCATCAGAAATCCAAGCTTCTACGGCTTCTTCATCCGATGTAATAATCGTCATGGATTATGCCTTTGGCGAACAAGCCTACGAGACTATGGACGAATTGCTCAAGCCCCTTGACCAAGATTCTGGTCACGTACACTTCGATATAAGATCGGTTAACGTCATGGGTAAAGCAGGAATATTGACCGGTGTCAAAGGAGACATCATGATCCCCACCGCACATGTATTCGAAGGAAGTGCTGACAATTATCCATTTGACAACGATCTAGAAACTGTGGATTTTACAGATGATGAAGTCACAACCTACATAGGTCCTATGATTACCGTACTCGGAACTTCCCTTCAGAACAAAGACATATTGAGATACTTCATGAAAAGCAGCTGGGGAGTCATCGGCCTTGAAATGGAAGGTGCGCATTATCAGAAAGCGATACAATCTGCTTCTAAAATCAGAAACAGTGTCAATCGAGACATTGTCTTGCGATACGCCTATTATGCTTCGGATAATCCGCTCGAGACAGGATCAACTCTTGCTTCAGGAAGCTTAGGACTTGATGGAGTTAAACCTACTTACATGATCACATCGAGAATTCTAACCAGAATACTAAGTTAGGCTTTAGCGTCTCAGAACAATCTTAGGAAATACAACAGGAGATTCATGACCATCAGCAGCTACACTGCTAACTCCGAAGAAAAAATTATCAACCACAATCCCATCTAGGGTAAACTCATTGACATTACCCACGTATCGGCTGTCTTCCCATTGTGCAGAAGTTGTCAATCTCCAATGAACACGATAACCTACTACGCGACTATCTTCTGGTGATTTCCAAACTAAGATTGTAGAGGGTTGTACAGCACCTCCTATGCTTACTTCTTGAGGTGGTTCTGGACCCCAAGCCAAGGCTGCTAGATTTATGGCATTGACAGCAGTAAGCTTCGCAGCATAGTCGAAGTTGACTCCCTCTACTACATCCCCGTAAGCAATCCCATCTTCAACGCGGATATCTTGGTGCTGGCGGTTGTAATTCTCGTGAGCTTCCATAATTCTGACGCCAGCATATCCCTTATCATTAAATGGACGATGGTGTCCTCCCCTACCGAATCTATCTAACCGATATATCATCATAGGATTCATTTCCGGCATATATACTGATACCATTCTTTCTATATATCTAGCCAATTGTCTTGAGATCCCATCTACTTCACCTCCCGTAAAACGTCTGAGAATTTTCTGCCTATCTGTTTCTTCTCCTGTAATCGGCTCCGAAAATATCCTAAATGTCCTATTATCTATTACCCCATCTACACCTTCGATATTACCGATCATATCGTTGTTAAGAATACCGATTATATTCCATCCCTTTTCTTCTGCATACGCCGCCAATCCTGCTCCACCGAACAGCCCTTGTTCCTCTCCTGATAATCCGGTATAGATGATACTCGCTCCGAAATTATACTTACTTAATACCCTTGCAGATTCTATGGTTCCTGCCATACCTGAGGCATTGTCATTAGCCCCAGGAGCATCTGTTGTAAAATCGGTTGTAGATGATGCCCTGGAATCAATATCTCCAGACATGATGATGTAATCATCAGGATTCGTCGTCCCTCGTTGTATGGCTACAACATTGACCACCCATGCATCGTGCGGCACTCGACGATTGCCTTCCTTTGTTACCCAATCTTTTTGATAGAAAACTTCCAGGCAGTTCTCGCATTCAGCAGAGATTTTTTCGAATTCTGATTTGATCCACCTTCTAGCAGCTCCGATGCCTCTGGTCTGAGAAAGTGTATCAGAAAACGTATTCCTTGTTCCGAATCCTGCCAGTTTTTTAATATCCGTCTCAATCCTATCTGCAGATACAGCATCTATGATCTCGTAAATCCGAGGATCATGATCTAGGGGAATCTGTGCTTGCATTATTGCTATACTGCCTAAAAGTAGAACTAGACTTAGTAGTATTGTTTTCATATCCATATATCGTTAGATTCGAAAGTTATATAAATTTTTCAGCAATGAAGATTCTACATAGTCCTTACCCTTACATCCAGTTAAGAATTCCTAAATAGAAATAAATTATA
>CALIQO010000566.1 GCA_938044055.1 uncultured Saprospiraceae bacterium | reverse complement strand
ACCTTGAAAACTAAATTCGAGTTATTGAATTCTAGGTTTACTTACATTCCTACTGTTCCCCATTCAATGATTAATAAATACCAAAAAAACGCAGATCTTCTTCTCCTTGTAATCCCAGATACTCCTAATAATTCAGGCATTCTAACAGGAAAACTATTTGAATATCTCGGATCAGAAAACTTAATTATGAACATTGGTCCTAAGAATGGTGATGCTGCAGAAATAATAGACCATTGTAATGCTGGGAAAACTTTCGAAAGATCTGAACGACGAGAAATCATAGAGTATTTGAATAAGTTGATTTTAAATAAAAAGACCTTTACGAAAAGTAATCCAAACATAAAGAAATATAGCAGGATAGTTCAAGCTCATCAAATCCTAGAATTAATATGACCAGATTGAATAAAAACTTTGCATTAATTGGAGCAGCGGGATATATTGCCCCTCGACATATGCGAGCAATAAAAGATACTAACAACAATTTAATTGCAGCATTTGACAAAAATGATTCTGTAGGTATAATCGACAGCTATTTTCCAAGTGCTGCATTCTTTACTGAATTTGAACGGTTTGATCGACATTTAGATAAGCAGAAAAGAATAGGCAATACTGCAGATTTTATTTCAATCTGCAGTCCTAACTATTTACATGACGCACATATTAGGTTCGGGTTAAGAAACCAAGCTGATGTTATCTGCGAAAAACCATTGGTACTAAACCCATGGAATATTGAAGCCTTAGAAAAAATTGAAAAAGAAACAGGAAAAAAAATATACAACGTTCTACAGTTAAGACTTCATAAAAGTATTATAGCGCTTAAAAGAAAAATAGAAGAAGGCCCTGCTGATAAATCTTATGATGTTGATCTTACTTATCTTACTTCTAGAGGTAATTGGTACTATACGTCTTGGAAAGGATCACAAGAGAAATCAGGTGGGATAGCAACCAATATAGGTGTCCACTTTTATGACATGCTTGGATGGATATTTGGAAAATTAAAAAACAACAAAGTACATATTCATACACATGATAGAGCTGCAGGCTATTTAGAATATGAAAAAGCAAGAGTTCGTTGGTTTCTAAGTATTAATTATGACACTATCCCAGAAGAAATTAAAGCAACCGGTAAGAGAACTTATAGAAGTATTACGGTTGATGGTGAAGAAGTAGAGTTTAGTGCAGGGTTTACAGAATTACACACAGATAGTTATAGGGATGTACTATCTGGGAAAGGATTTCATCTACAAGAAGCTAGACAAGCGATTGAAACTGTTTATGAAATAAGGAATTCTACTCCCCTTGGGTTACAAGGAGACTACCACCCTTTCTGTAAGAAGCCTTTAGTAAAACATCCTTTTAAACTTAATTAATGAAAGAGTCAAGATTAAGAAGTTTTTTAAAAGGCCTTTCATGGAGAATAATTGCAACATTAACCATTATAGCTATAGCCTACTTTAAAACAGGAGATGTTACATTGGCTTTAGAAATAGGGGCAATTGAATTTTTCATAAAATTTATGTTATACTATTTTCATGAGAGAGCTTGGCAAGCCATTCCTCGAGGAACAATAAGAAATGTATTCAATTCAAAATCATAAAAATATTTGCCGAAAGGCAGAAAATCGAAATCAATGAATTATCAAATTGATCATCTAAAGGAATTAGAAAGCGAATCCATATTTATTATGAGAGAAGTAGCTTGTCAGTTCGAAAACCCAGTTTTAATGTTTTCTGGTGGAAAGGATTCGATACTTATGGTATACCTTGCCCACAAAGCTTTCTATCCTGCAAAGATTCCTTTTTCCTTGCTTCATGTGGACACTGGTCACAATTTTTCTGAAACACTAGAATATCGAGACGCTCTTGTTGAAAAATTTGGTGCGAAGCTCGTTATTGGTTCTGTTCAAGAAGCCATAGACCAAGGCATGGTTTCTGAAGAAAAAGGTTTTAACGCAAGTAGGAACGGGTTGCAGACAACCGCGCTATTGGAAGCACTAGAAAAAGGCAAGTATGATGCAGCACTTGGTGGAGCGAGAAGAGACGAAGAAAAAGCTAGGGCTAAAGAAAGATTCTTTTCTCATAGAGATGAATTTGGGCAATGGGACCCTAAAAATCAGAGGCCAGAGCTATGGAATCTATTCAATGGAAGTAAGCACATGGGAGAACATTTCAGAATTTTTCCAATCTCTAATTGGACTGAACTCGACGTTTGGCAATACTTAGCTCAGGAAAAAATCCCGCTACCTTCTCTATACTTTGCTCATAAAAGACAGGTGTTCGAAAGAGACGGCACTTTGCTGGCAGATTGTGATTATATAATGAAGAGACCGGAAGAAACCGTATTTGAAGAAACTGTTAGATGTCGTACTATAGGAGATATGACATGTACCGGTGTCTGGAGATCTAATGCATCCACTGTTGATGATATCATTCAAGAAATTGCAACCACAAGAATGACAGAACGCGGCGGCAGAACAGATGATAAGAGATCAGAAACAAGTATGGAAGACAGAAAAAAGAAAGGCTATTTTTAAAAATATCAATTAAGAAAATAAAATGTCAAACACAGAATTATTAAGGTTTACTACTGCCGGTTCAGTTGACGATGGAAAATCAACATTAATAGGAAGATTGCTTTATGATAGTAAATCCATCTATCAAGATCAATATGAGGCTATAGAAAGAGTAAGTGAAAAGCGTGGAGAAGAAGGAGTAAATCTAGCTCTGCTTACGGATGGTCTAAAATCAGAAAGAGAACAAGGTATAACCATCGATGTAGCCTACAGGTATTTTTCTACCCCTAAAAGAAAATTTATAATCGCAGACACACCAGGACACATTCAATATACAAGGAATATGGTAACAGGCGCAAGTACTGCTAATGTTGCTCTTATTCTTATCGATGCTAGAAATGGTGTGGT
>CALIQO010000565.1 GCA_938044055.1 uncultured Saprospiraceae bacterium | reverse complement strand
GCCTCTGTCCGATATGGACCATACACAGTTGTGTGAGATAAAAGGAGTAGGGAACAATATAGCGGATAAGATCCTGGAAATGGTGGAGACTGGTACGCTTGCTACTTATCAGAAGTATGCAGACGATACACCTCCCGGGATAATAGAAATGCTGGGTGTGCGCGGATTCGGGCCTAAGAAAATCAAGATTGTATGGAAGGATATGGATATTACATCCATAGGAGAGCTTCTATACGCGTGCAATGAAAACCGATTGGTGGAATTAAAAGGTTTCGGTACCAAGACTCAGGAACAATTAAAGACCCAGTTACAGTATTTTCTCGATTCTCAGGGAAAGTACTTGTATGGGCATATAGAAGAAAATGTATCTAGATTGCCAGGGATGATTAAGGCGCACTTTCCAGATGCGCGGACAGAAATAACAGGAGATGTGCGAAGGAAAATGCCAGTCGTGGAATCTATAGAAATTATTACGACTGTGGGCGAGGATCAATTTTCCTCTAAGGTAGAAGATCTAGGAATGGTCTATGAAGATGGTCTGTATTCATGGGAAGACCTACGTGTAGGTGTGAAGCATGTGGCTGTAGATCGATTCGAAGAAGTATGGTATGGGACTTCTGCTTCCCAAGAATTTTTAGATGCTTATCCAACACAATCCGGTAAACCAGAAGCCGATATCCTTTCTTATTATGACTTGCCATGGGTAATGCCTGCATTCAGAGAGGATCCAGATTATGTAAGTGAGCGCCACAAGCAAGGTAGAAAGCTTCTAAATTATAAAGATATTCAAGGTGTTGTACACAGCCATTCTACTTATAGTGATGGCCTACATTCTATGGCCGAGATGGCTCAGCATGCTCAAGGACTAGGATATAGTTACCTGGTAATGACAGACCATAGCAAGGCTGCGTTTTATGCAGATGGCCTGAAGGAAGAGGAAGTGTATGCTCAGATGGAAGAGATAGATGAACTGAATAAAGGGAATACAGATTTCAGAATATACAAGGGCATCGAAGCGGATATTCTGTCGGATGGCAGCATGGATTATGGAGATGATTTCTTACAGAATTTTGAAGTGGTGATCGCTTCTGTACATTCTGGATTGAAGATGGATGAAAAGAAAGCGACAGATCGCATCATCAGAGCAATTGAAAATCCATATACGCATATTCTAGGGCATCCTACAGGCAGATTGTTGCTGAGTAGAGAAGGATATCCGCTTGATTACGAAAAGATACTCGATGCTTGTGCTGCGCACAACATGGTGGTTGAACTTAATGCCAACCCTCTGCGTTTAGACCTGGATTGGACGTGGATTCCGTATGCTCTAGAGAAAGGGATTATGATATCAATCAATCCGGATAGCCATTCTAGAGAACAGATGAAATATATAAAGTATGGAGTCGATGCAGCGCACAAGGCGGGTCTCAGTAAAGAAGAGTGTCTAAATTGTAAATCAGGGCTAGAATTCGAAAAATGGGTTAAAACCCTGAAATAAGGAGCGCTGTTAACGAGTTGTTAACTGGAATGATAATGAAATATGAGCTGAAAATCTATGTTATTTTTGTGGGAGGAAGATAATTCTGCCCTGTTATATAAAATTGACTATAATTCTATAAAAAAAATTAAAGAAATGAAAAGTATCAAGTTTTTATCTGTATTAACCCTTGCATTGTGCATGACTATGGTTGCTTGTAAAACAGACGGTAAGACAGACGATGCAAGAGAAGCATTAAACACTACTCCTGCAACGACTAATGTGAATGGTAATGCACCGGCAACTCCTGCACCTGCTGCTGCGCCAGTACCTGCTGGTCCATTAACTAAATTGACATTTGAGGAAAACACATTTGACTACGGAACCATCATGGAAGGAGAAAAAGTTACTCACGTGTATAGCTTTACTAATTCAGGTGATGAGCCATTAATCATCAGCAACGCTAAAGGCAGTTGTGGATGTACAGTTCCTGACTGGCCGAGAGAGCCTATAGCTCCAGGTGATAAAGGAGAAATCAAAGTTGTATTTGATTCTAAAGGAAAAGGAAAAGTAGGTGGACAGAATCAGTCTAAGAGAGTTACCATTACGGCTAACACGGATCCTGCTAACTCATACCTTACAATAAAAGGAAGCGTTGATAAAGAAGCTGCTGAACCAGCTGCTCCGACTTCATAAGAAGTTATATCAACTTTAAGATTAAAAGTCTGTTTAGTATGTACTAAGCAGACTTTTTTATTTTTGTGAAAAACAATTTGTAAACCATGAGAGATTATTTCAGATTGGTGAAGTTTAGCCACACGGTATTCGCCTTGCCCTTTTCTCTGGTTGGTTTTTTTCTAGCCGTATGCCATCCTTCTTATTCATTTAGTTATGTGAAACTCGCCTTGGTCCTTGGTTGTATGATTACAGCGAGAAATGCTGCCATGGCATTCAACAGATACGCAGACCGGAAGATAGATGCTCTTAATCCTAGAACGAAGAAAAGAGAGATTCCAGCAGGAATACTGAGCCCCAGTGGGGTTGTTGTTTTTATCTGGATGAACATTATACTCTTCTGCGTGTGTTGCTACTTCCTGAATACTTTGTGTCTATTACTAAGTCCTATTGCCTTGATTATTATACTGGGTTATTCTTATACGAAACGATTTACGTGGATGTGTCACTTGATACTGGGATTAGGTTTAGCGCTGGCACCGATCGGTTCCTATCTAGCTGTAACGGGACAGTTCGACATAATTCCTGTATTGTATGGTGGAGCTGTGCTCACCTGGGTTGCTGGTTTCGATATCATCTATGCACTACAAGATCGAGCTTTCGATGAGCATGCAGACTTATACTCTATACCTCAAGCCATAGGCGTAGATAATGCGTTGCGCGTCAGTGTATTGCTTCACCTTGTGACAGGATCGCTGTTGTGTCTTGCGGGTTGGTTTATTGTCGACTTATACCCTAAGTTAGACTGGATACACTGGATCGGTTTAGGAATATTTCTTGTTATGCTGGTCTACCAGCACATGATTGTCTCTTCTAAAGACCAATCCAAAATCAACATGGCATTCTTTACGACTAATGGACTTGCGAGTGTTGTATTCGGTGCATTGATGATACTGGATCTGACAACATGATTCTGAGCTGTACTTTCTTACGATTAAAAGCAAGGTAGTTCATTATTTCTCCTCATGTAAAATGCTTAGGTATCGGATCCATGGTCCTACTTCCGTTTCATATTGTCTGGCCATAACCCTAGAGATCTGAGATATGTGGCCTAGGTCATGAATGGTCCAGGTGGCAAGAAGTTCCTTTAATTTAGCCTTACCTAACTCAGGATGATTCCCTTCTTTCGATAAGTCAGTATCGGTCAGATTCATAGACTTAAGAACCGCTATGTTTTCTTCCCTAAGGCTTCTGAATTCAACAAGCATTCAGTCATAGATACTTTCTGTTGATTCATCTGAGCGAACCTATCAAAGGGCACGAATGTTTTATCCTCCACATCGGACAGAATGATTCGTGCTCTAGGGATCCAATCTGTTTTCTCGCCATGGATGAGATGACCGATAATGTCATATGGGCTCCAAGTATTTTCTCCCTCATTTTTTTCTATCCATTCTGATGATAGATCTGTAAGCATCACCTCTAAAACGGAAGGTGTACGACTGAGAATTTCTATAGACTTATTGATTTCGAATTTCATAGATAGCGATAAATGATTTACTAAAGGGATCTTAGAAATTCGATCAACTTTCCTACAGCTCGAGCTCTATGGCTGATGGTGTTTTTTATGTTTGACGATAACTCTGAGAAAGTCTGGTCATAGCCTTCTGGAATAAAAATAGGGTCATAGCCAAATCCTCCTTTACCCCGCTTAGAAAGAGCAATATGTCCTCTTACAATTCCTTCGAAATGATGGATATTGCCTGCTTCAATCAAGCAGATAGCTGTTCTGAATTGGGCTTTTCTATTTTCTTTATCCCCCAAAGATTTAAGGACCTTGTCCATGTTCAGGTCAGCATTTTTATCTGGTCCGGCATATCTAGCTGTGTATACGCCAGGCTCCATATTAAGTGCTTCAATTTCAAGTCCTGTATCTTCTCCTATGGAAGGGTTCTGTCGATTATCCCAGATTGCCTGAGCCTTGATTCGTGCATTTTCTTGCAGGGTGGTTCCGTCTTCTATAATTTCTTCATTCCATCCGATATCGGATAAGGTGACAAATCGGAAAGTTTCATCTCTGATTAAGGCATTGATCTCAGTAACCTTATGGGCATTATGAGTAGCAAGTATGTATTCTTTCATAATTATCCTTGTAGGAAAGTTGCTTGCAATGTCTTCCATAATGCCTTTTTCCTATTGACATCGGTAAGCATAGTTTCTAGTGGGTCAGAAAACATCAACTTATAATTTTCTAATGCATAAAAATAGTAAGGCACATAGGCATCCATATGCAGACTGATATCTTCTGGGCCGAGGCCAAAACTTATTACATATTTTACCTCATTTTCTAAAATAAATGAATGAAGGTGCAGGCGATTATCGGATTCAATTATCCAAATATCTGCGGATAGGTCGTGCTTGATAGCGGATGCAATGGCTGCTAGTTTGCCTTTATTTTCATCCGATAACTGTCCTTTTTTTAACAGCATGAGCATTTTCTTTTTTCCTTCTCCAGCCGGAGTCGGAATTGCGGATTCGGGGATGGCATATCTTTCCATAATGGCCAAGGTAAAGCATACGGTTGACATGCAAGCTTAAAGTATTTATAAATATTATGATAAATTAATTTTAGTGACTCCGACATAGTCAATGATCAGAGCAGATTTTTAGCTAAGAAAACTGTATTTTTGCGAAAGCTAACTAACCCGATGATATCATCATAGAACTAAATCTACCAAATGAATTACGATTTTAATATTACCCTATCTAAGGAATCAAGGTTATCTACTGTTGATTTCGACAATCTCGTTTTCGGTAAAATATTCTCTGACCACATGTTTGTGGCGGATTACGTCGATGGACAATGGACGAATCTTGAAATCAGACCTACCGCAACCATGGAAGTTCATCCTGCTAATATGGCATGGCATTATGGTCAGTCTATATTCGAAGGAATGAAAGCTACTAGAGACGATATAGGAACTCCGCTCTTATTCAGACCTGAAATGCACGCTGTAAGAATGAATAAATCTGCGGTAAGAATGTGTATGCCAGAGATTCCTGAAGACATGTTTGTACAAGCTGTAAGCAATCTTGTAGCCCTCGATAAAGCATGGATTCCGCCTGCACAAGGGAGTGCATTGTATGTGCGCCCATTCATGTTTGCTACAGATGAGTATGTCGGTGTCAGACCGAGTGAAACATATAGATTCATCATTATATGTGCGCCAGTAGGGCCTTATTATGCTAAGCCTGTAAAACTTAAAGCGGAAGAGACTTACGTGCGTGCTGCAGTAGGTGGTGTAGGAGAGGCAAAAACAGCAGGGAATTATGCTGCGTCTTTGTATCCGGCTATGCTGGCTAAGAAAGAAGGTTACGACCAGATTATGTGGCTAGATGCTAAAGAATTTAAATTTATCCAAGAAGTAGGGACAATGAATATTTTCTTCTTGATAGATGGTAAGGTTGTTACTCCGGCAACGGATGGAACCATATTAAAAGGAATAACTCGGGACACCATGATGCATATCATGAAAGACAAGGGATTAGAAGTAGAAGTAAGACCGATATCTATAGATGAGTTGTTGCAGGCTTATGATGCAGGTAAGCTGCAAGAAGTTTTCGGAACAGGAACGGCAGCAGTTGTCGCCATTGTATCAGATATCAAGTATAAAGACAGGGTGCTCTCACTAGATGCAGAAAACTATGTGGTAGGACCGATGCTCAAGGAAACCATTAACGGAATCCGGGCAAAGAAGATCGCAGATACGCATGGTTGGATTCAAGAAGCGACCATAGAATTGCAAGCAGTATAAAAAAAATAGACATATAAGAGGCTGATGACAACATTGGTCTCTTTTTATTTTAATCATCTAAATTAAAATGAACGGTTCATGAGATTTATAATTATTACACTACTATCTATCATATGTGTGCAGACAGCCATGGCGCAATCGCTACCGCAAATAGATACCAACGTTATCAAAAGAGACATATACTTTCTAGCATCTGATGAGATGAAAGGGAGAAATACAGGAGAAATGGGCAATCATGTTGCAGCAAGATTTATTGCAGAAGAGTTTAGAATGCATGGTTTGAAAAGCCTCGAAGGGACGAATGATTACTATCAAGGCATTCCTTTTGAGAAGCGGATTCCTGCTCAGTCTGGGAGCCTTATGGTCGGTGATACTGTATTAAATCACAAATC
>CALIQO010000564.1 GCA_938044055.1 uncultured Saprospiraceae bacterium | reverse complement strand
TTACTTCTCCTTCAACGTTATAGAACGGAGCTCCACTGATTAGCACCCATATTTCACTACCATCCTTTTTTCTTATTTTAATTTCATATACACCTGATTGTCCCTTAAGCCTAGATTTATCCTGGTTAACAATAGTGTCTCGAAATCCTTCAACAACGAATGTATCTAAAGCATCTAAACCTATTAATTCTTCCCCTTGGTACCCAGTCATGTCATTAAAGTGATCATAGACCCTTGTGATTTTCCCTTCTGTATCAACTTCCATCAGACCTAGATCCATGTTTTCAAGGATACTCCTATATTTTATTTCACTCTTTGTAAGCGCTTTCTGAACCAACGTCAATTTTTCCTCTGCCTCCTTTCTTTTAGAAATATCTCTAGCTACAGCACTATAGTAAATTCCATCATCTATGTCCTCAATAAGATTGACATTCTGTCCTATCCATACCAATCTTCCATTCTTATCATAGACAGGAAATTCCATATAATCAGTCTTGGTTTTATCCTCTTTTAATCGAGTATAATAACTGAACAACTCTTCCCTATGAGATTCTACAACAAAGTCCACATAGCGCTTTCCTAGTATTTCATCAACAGAATAACCAAAACTGTTTGCACCTATAGAATTGATGTAGGTGAAATATCCATCCTCGTCTACGTTGAAAATGATGTCACTGGCATTCTCGACCAAGCTTCGATACCTGGTTTCACTTTCCTTTAGTTCTGAAGTTCTCTTAAGTACTTGCCTCTCAAGTTGTGCATTGAGTGCATTCAACTCTTGATTGGCATTAAACAATTCTAGAGCCTTGGTTTCAAGAATTGATTCTGCTTGCTTACGAGCTTTGATTTCTCGATCAAGCTTCCTTATCAGCAATTCCTTGTCCATATCTATTTCTTAGATATGGTAAATTTCACTTCTGAACCATCTTCCTTTAAAACCTCTTTAGAGACCTCACAATTTTCATCGTAATGCAAAAATGCCTTTTCCATAAGTCCTTCTGCAAGCGCGGCCATCTTCCTTTCACTTTGATAAACCATGATCATCCTTCCATCAGCAAGAACTTCGGAATCGAATTTTGGCAAGGTGGCCTCTGGATATAATTTCTGAACCTCGACATGTATATGATTGTCTATTGACATCAGAAAATCAAATGAATTATCATGCGCAGAAAAGAACTGTGGATACTGACCTAAGAAAGTATCAAACAGATATTTTCCAAATTCCTTGAGCAATACCATAGGTTCAATCTCAACCTTATCCGATAGATTCATAAGCAGTTGAACTACTTCCGAGTGGTGATAGGTCCCTACAGAAGTATAGATCCCATCAGAAGGCAATTCAGATTTCTCAATAATATGGTCTACCACTTCATAACCAAACTTTTTTTCGACCATATCTAAAAACTCAGTAAATACAATTCCTTTCATTCTCCATTTTTGTATGGACATATTACAACAAAGTCGTTTTTTATCCAAATCAATCAAGGAGGTAAAACCCGTTCAGACAATTATCTATCATACCGAATCAATCATTTCATGTACACCTTTAGCACATTACATATTTCAATTTACTCTGCCTCCATCTTCTTCAATGCATCTATCGCATACTGATTCTCCGGATTCAATTCCAGAGATTTCTTATAATTCTTAATCGATTGCTTTTCATTTTTCAATTCCAGATAAGCTTCGCCCAGACTGTCATACACGTTCCATGAATGTGGAAATAGACGGACATTTAACTCAAATACTTGACAAGCTTCTTCTACCCTTTTCTTAGAAATTAAGTAGTAGCCCAGTTGATTTATTTCTTGCTCATGCGGAGACATAAATTCTGAAGACGTTATATATGAATCAGATTTCTTCATCGCTTCATCCATTCCGCGGTTATTAATATCCTTCAACAGTTGAGAAGCCACCGACTTTTTCAATGGTTTCTTTCTCAAGACATGATTATATATAGATCTTAAATATCTAGGAGAAAGCATACTATGATGATCACCGAATGATTCTAGAACAGACATTCCTTTTTCTTCAGCGAACGCCAATTCTTCTTCAGAAGACTGTCCACTGGCTTCTTCAAATCTTGCATGAACATAACTCACCCTGCTTAAATCCGTAAACTTTAGTTCTTCTGTAAATCTTCTTAACCTCGGATAATGAACCAGGGCATCTATGTTCTCAAATACGTTATCCAAATCTTTTTTCATTGGAAAGTTTTCATCTATTCCTCCATAAAAATTTCGCAAGTAAGGTACTTCTCCATCCTTCCACCTGACGAACATACCTGGCTTTCTATCGAAGTTTCGCAAGTCTGCATTAAAGTGTCCACCCATCATAAATAGATGATCGGCTTCATTACCATACCTACTCAGATAGTCCATTGAAATACTGAGACCGAAACTATGACCGATTACATAAACCGCCTTACCTCTATTCTTATAATACCTTATAGTTCTATGTAAAATCTCACTATTCTGTTTCATCTCATGCATGGCTTGATCGTTATTCATAGGAGGAGAGGTAACAGCAAGCGCCGGATTAAGCATCTGTGTCTGGTAGGTATATACTTTTAAATACCTATGGTGGTTAGGAAGCTTCTGAAGCGGATCTGAATTACCTGTTCCTAGATTAAGCATCGGACCACCCTGCACATATATAAAAACTGTGTCTAACTTTGCATCCCCTTCTATCCTATATAATGAAGTAGTATCTGCTGACAAGTCTGTAGCCTTGTACGCTTGTCCGGGAGTGAATGCAATCTGAAATAGATTGGTCCTAGAATTAAGTTGGGCAGCCTTGCGATGGTACTCCATGGCTTTCTCGTATTTCTTTTCTAGAAGAAAAATTTGTGCTTTAGATCTCCAAGCTCGCTCGTGAGTATTGTAATGGGTAAGCAAAAAATCCGCATAGGCGTGAGCTTCACTATATAATTCAAGTCCACTTAAGTGTTCTGTTAAGTCTACTATGACTCCCGTGTTTACAGCTTCATCAAGATGAGAAAATTCATTCTGGATCATTTCAAAAATAGCTCGTGCTTGTTCATATTCTCCATTGTTGTATAAACTGTAAGCTGTATATGTCAGGTTACCATGATCGAGAGAATAGGCTTCATCATTTTTTACTTTCTCGAACCATTCTGAAGCTTCTTCTATCCCTTGATTACGCATCCGCTCCATCAATCCCATGCCGAGTGTCTCTGGATAAACCCATTTCTCAAAACTGCTTAACCCATCCGTTCTATTAAAATGAGTGATGTCACCATTCTTATTCTTTCCGAAAAACACTTGCTCTAACCCATCCATTCTGACGAATAAAGATTCATCATATGGAATATATTCTTCCTCTCCTATCTTAAGGCTTGTTCCATCAATCATAACTTCTGTAGGTGATCTGGGTCTCCATCCACCATTGGTATATTCTTCAGAAGTACAAGAGTGGCAATGGATTCCATTATAGTATTTTCCTACATAAGGTGATAAGTCTATGCTCGGAGGATCAGAAGGAATATCAAATGTCTGATCCACATAATCATGACCGAGATACTCCATGAATGCTCCCATAATTACGCGCCACAAATTAACGTTTCCACCTCCAGATTCTCTATTCCGGTTGGCTACAATATAAATGCCTATATCCATAGATGGAATGACAATCATGTGAGATTTAAAACCGAGCATATCTCCTCCATGCCCCAGTGTTCTCAATTTATAAGCTTCTGGCCGCACTCCGATATACTCAGATTCAGCTAGGCCATAAGACATACCTACCATCTGAGGATGTGGCTTGAATAGACCTTTCATAACCTGTTCTTTCATCTCTGGTGAAAAAAGTAGTCCATGATCATTAGAGCCATTACCCGTGAGTGCTTCAAGTAATCTACCCATATCAGCAGCTGTTGCATCTATAGAAGACGCAGGCATCGTCTTATAAACTTCATAAGGCATTACATCGTAATCACTATTTATATACCCATGTCCTACAGCCATGTTTTCTACAATTTCTGGATTAGGTCCCACGTACGAATCTTTCATCCCCAGAGGGAGAAACAATTCTTCCCTCATTGCTTCGGAAAAGTATTTTCCAGTTACCATTTCTATAACTGCACCTGCCGCAGATGTACCATACGTATCATAACGATAATAAGCGCCAGGTTCTGAAACACGCCTCATGTTACCATCAGCTAAAAAGTCTTTAAGCTTCGGCCTCATAGAAACTCTTTCACTTAATGGTAGGTTGTGTTCTCTTATGTGACGACCTATTCCGATCTGATCTAAACCTGTTGTATGTGTCAGTAAGTTATACATAGTAATGGGTGTGGTAAAACCATGTGGGTTCTGTATTCCATCTATATATCTAGATATGTCTTCTTCCATGCTGATTTTCCCTTGATCAATCAACTTCGTTAACGTCAGAAGGGTAAGTGCTTTCGAAATAGAACCTATTCTAAATACGGTTCTATCGGGATCAACAGCATTTCCTTTGTTGACATCAGCAATCCCATACCCTTTCTTATATATCGTTTTTCCGTCTTGGACAACAACCAATGCAGCTCCTGGAATATGGTTTCTACTTAATTCTTCGTTCAGGGCTTCGTCTAGTATGGAAGACATTTTTTCTACTTCACCAGCCAGTGACAGGTTAGGTTTACTATAGTTACTCTGACCTACTAAAGCCTGAGAAAGGAAGAAGGACAACATCCATAAAGTTGTCAACTTAAGATATTCGAAATTAAAGTTTTTCATTGTTAGATTTTTGTAAGGCTTCGCCAATCCCCATTTGTGGAGTTTGAAAAAACCTAATAAATTAATTGAGTGGTTACATACTTATTTTACAAAGAAGGAAGTACATTATTTTCCATTGTCATTGGCTCCCTGTGATAAAAGATATTCTATAATATCATCGTGTCCAGAACGCACAGCTGCTGAGAGGGCAGTTCCTTGTCCCTGAGAATACAGATTGATATCGGCTCCCTTTTCAAGCAAG
>CALIQO010000563.1 GCA_938044055.1 uncultured Saprospiraceae bacterium | reverse complement strand
AACAAAAGCGGGTTTGGCTCTTCTAATATTACTTCTTGCACTTCTATGCAGCCCATAGCATCCCTTACTTCAACTATGTATACCCCAGCTGCAAGGTCTGAGATCACCGGTGTAGTTTCGCTATTACTCCAGTTATAGGTATAAGGACCCACTCCTCCATCTCCCATAGCTAAGGCTGTTCCATCTACTGCATCGCTGCATGTCAAGTTGTATCCATTAAAATCACTTACCGTTATCTCTAATGTTAATGTCGGAGGGTCTATGACTTCCTGGATAAAAACCACATCATTGCCAAATTCATCGCTGATATTGATTTCATATATGCCTGCAGGAATATTCTCTATGAAGATGTCCGTTAATACGTCTGAAGTACCTCCTCCAGAAACATCGGGTGCAGTAATGTTACTCCAATCATACGTAAATGGTGGTGTCCCATTATCCAAAGTAAAAATCAAAGTTCCATCCTGATCTCCTCTGCAAGTAGGTGGGATAAAATCACTGACACCTGTAATCTCGCACTCAATCATGTTTAGATCTAAGGTTACCATGCTGTCACATCCCATAGCAGTGGGGATGATTTCTTCGAAAATACCTGTCGCAGAATACGGAGCATCGCTGATAATAAACTCATCTCCTATACATAGGTTTATATCTATCAACGAACTGATCTCAGGCAATATGGTCAAGTCCAACATGATCATGCTATCGCATCCATCCGGTAATACCACAACAAACTCGTAGAACCCAGATTCACAGATTGTATTTCCAGCTACTTCTATGCAATCAGTTGCACATACGGTTTCTTCTAGAAAAGTGGGCTCTGGGCTGACAACATTAATTGTTCTACATGACGGTGGAGCTTCGTCACACACATTGGCAGCAGTCACACATAACTTATAGATACCGTCACTGGGAAACGATACTTCTACTGCTGAATCATTGCCAGCTTGAACTGCACCATCTACCGTCCAGTCAAACATGGTAGCACCTACGTCTCCCGTCGTCTTGAAAGTAGTTGTAACTTCAGGACACAAAGTTTCTGCTCCCTCGATGTTGCCGGACGTGGTTAAGGCACCTACCACAGTGCTTCCTTCAATGACATTGAAGGTCCAGTCACATATGTCTCCGCGTGATCCGTCAAGTATAAGGTAGTAATGCTGCCCCACTACTAGCGGAACATTGTTACTGAAAGTAGCCGTAGTATTGGGAGCGACATCTGTATTACAAGCCGTAACAGCAATAAATTCATTGCAATCTAAACTCTCAAAAATGCCGATTTCTACTCCCCTATCTATAGTACAATTGGTAACAGAAACACTCAAGGTCAGATTATCTGTTCCAGCAATAAAAGCGATGTAGGACATATTGTGAAATATGGTTGTACAGAACCCATCGAAAGTCTGCCCTTGGATGGTCAGATCATTTCTCCCTGTGAATCCATCGATGTCACATACCACACAAGCATCTGCACACGTAGACGTCATAGCGTTGACCTCACAAGGTTCAGGTTGTGCACCTACAAAATGGGGTAATGTACATGCTAAAAATAGCAAAAGGAGTGATCGCATGGTCTTCTTTTATCGGTGATTGCGCTACCATCTTTTCTATAATTATTGAGATTAAGCCTAACCTCTACGGATTAGACTTAGATTAGATTAAAATCCTTCGGTGTTAGCCGTATTTTTTTTAACAAAATAATTTTAGCTTGCTAGACAGAACCGAAGAATAAGACGATAATTAGCAGGCAAGTTTTTCTGACATCTCCTAGATATTGATTGTTGACCTACTTATTCATTCAGAATCATTAATAGGAAAATTATTCTATAGGAGGTCAAGGAGAGGCATTGATACTTGATGCCTAGGAGTATAGAAAGAAATCAAAAAAGAGAGTCACACTCATTGCATGATTCCGGACATAAGAAATATCCGATTGTTGATTTCAGTAATTATTTCTTTAGGTATTTTAAACAACAGAATATAAGTCAGTATGCAGGCTAGGGGCATAAGTATACTGATTATGACACTCTGCATTGGAATTGTGACATCTAACTTGGTAAAAAGCTCCAAATCCATAATCTGGACTGGCACAATACATACAAAATATATCAGACCACCTATCAGGCCCATGTAAGATTTAATAAATAAATAGTTACTTATCTCATTATCGTACTTGTAATTGAAAAAACAGATTGAAATCAATCCCAAGAATCCAAATAATCCCACTGACCCTATTACATAATTAACGCATTCTGGGTAATAAGAAAATAATTGGATCAAAAAGATAGATGTCCCGATTGTACCTATCAATTGAGGCACTTGATAGAATTTTTTAAAATGAAGCCATATCCTTCGACGCCACATTTTCCTTGTGGACTTTTCTTTTACTTTCACCACCTTAGCAAATCCATATATGCCAAACCCCTTATACACCTTTTCTAATGCATCTTCAAAAACGATATTGTTATCTGCTTCCATTTCGGTTTCTATAGCAGATGCTAGGTGATCTACAAGCTCAATCTGCACATCCTTATACCTTACGCGCTTCTTCTGAACGAAACGAAATAATTTTACAATTTCATTTTTACCTAATGTAAAGTTAGCATTCATCGATTGTATTGTTTTATGTCAGGAACGAGGATTTTCCCCATAATACTCAAGTAATTCTTCATTTCAGAGACCAGCTCATTCT
>CALIQO010000562.1 GCA_938044055.1 uncultured Saprospiraceae bacterium | reverse complement strand
CAGCCCATCCGAAATCATCAAGCGTCACAACAGTGAATCCCTCACAGATGGCTGTAGGTGATTGAGCATCAATAACTTCAGCAAGTCGGTAACACTGCGTTGTTAATCCACATTCATCCGTTATGAAATAAACAATCCAGTTGAGTCCTAAAGGCAATTGCTCTATGGTATACATACCATCGGCATCAACACTTATTTTATTGAATACCACATCGGTAAATGGATCTCCACTGTCGTCTACTGGCTTGTAACCAACAACATATGTGAATCCAGAACAATCCGTAACATCTGGTTCTGGAACTTCCAGTAAACCATAACACTGATGATGATCAGTTTCTACTTCAAGTGTCGGAAGATCACTGGTATTGCAGACAGGTGCAACTTCGTCTAGAACCTTAATAATCTGGTTGCCCATTGTATCTTGACCAGTACACCAATCTAATATTGTCCATCTACGCAGAACCTTAATTCCCGCTCCACATATATCGAATATCTTATCTTCGAAATAATATTGAATATTAGAACAGTTTACTCCAGTCGGGTAACCGGTTTCTTCAGGAGACGGAGCTCCATTTTCTAGTTTTATGAAATCATCCTCACACGAGAATGATGGATTAACTAAATCATTGAAATCAGGTGGAAAAACAGTATTAGGCAATAGGTGTCTAAGCAGAGTAATCTGTTGAATACATCTGGCTTCATTACCATTAGCATCGCTACCCTTCCATGTACGAGTTACGATCGAAGAAAGCACATCATCACAAGGAAAATCTTCTACATCATCCCAGAAAGTAGGTTCTACGATTGTCATGCCGCATGCATCTGTAAACACAGGTTCAGGAACTGCCATACCCGGAGTTATGTCTTCACCACAGTCAACAGTTATATCATCACATCCAGTTATTGTAGGTGGCAACTTATCCTCTACAGTAATGAGTCCCCAGCATGATGTAGCACACCCATTGAGTGTAACTGAAACCTTAAGTGTCTCGTAAGCATTATCGAATCCTACAGTAGCACTTGGTAACGGAACGTCATTAAGATCTGTAATGGTAACTGTGTAATCTGCTTCTACACCTTGCATGCCTTCTAGCATCATAACTGCAGTGATCGTTACCATACAGTTTTCCTCTAAGGACACCTGTATTCCATCGTTGCATGCCATGGCTATGTTACAATCTTGAGCTTTGGCTCCTAGACTACACAGCAGCATGATCATCATGCACAACCCTTTCTGCCACATAGGCATTTGGTTGAGCTTTTTTGATCCGGTATGTATGGATTTTTTCATGTTAATTTCTTTAAATCGATTTTTATAATATCTATTCTGGGTAGAATTATTTTAGACTAATCATTTTTTTAGTTACCAGCTGCGATCCGGATTCTACTTGGTAATAGAGAATTCCATGCGCATTGAGCTGATCTGCATCTAGCGGCCATTCTTGAAATCCAGCAGCATAATTTCTAGTGCGGTTGTAGATAACTTTACCGCTGAGATCATAAACTCTAAGGGTCACTTCACGATCTTGCTCAAGGGCAAATGAGATGGTTGTAGACTGATTAAATGGGTTCGGAGCATTCTGGAATACAATCATTCCTGACACTTCTACTTCTTTACCCAGTTCTACTATATCGAGGTTCCTCGTCTCTAGATAACCGTCGTATACTTCTGGCTTTATGACTTCATTCTGAAGCGTAACTTGTGGTGTAGAGTTAACATCCTGCTTACGCAAATGTATACTGAACAGGTGACCAGCACCGCCTCCATATTCTTCTACATCGTTCCAACTAACCCTTACTTTTAAGGCATCTTCTGACAATACGCTTAGGTGAGAAGAATTGATTTCGATACCACTTGATGTCGTAGCCTCATACGTTAGGTCTCCATCAATATTTAGTTCGAACTGGAATCCTTCAAGGTCCATTTCTCCTGTATTTACAATTTGTATTTCAACTCGACCATCTAACTGATCAAGTACCTTATAGCCCATAGAGTAAATAGATCTGGTTTCTATATCTCTGGCATTCTGTGAAGCACTTCCATTTATGTCACCGACCTTAATACCTATAAAATCTAGATCTTTCTGGTCTTTTTCAATATTGTATACTTCCTGCATTTCTTTAAATGGAAAAGGCGAATCGTCAGCATCCCATGATTGTGCTGCATCTACGAATCTCCATGGTTCTGTAGATGGCAATTCGTCGATTATTCCTAAAACCAATTTCCTTAACTGGATGATATCGCTTGCGGATACACTCCCGGAATTGTTAACATCTGCAGCAATCTGCTGATAGTGAGATTGAAGATCTTGTATGCCTAGGATATGTCTCTGGATCAAAACAACATCGAGGGTAGAAACTCCTGTTCTATAATCGTCACTTTTATGCGGTTCTACGGAGAAATCCTCATACATTTTAAGCTCTTGAAAAGCATAGGTACCATCATTATCTGTTGTAGACATGAGCGGGTACTCTGGTGAGTCATTCATAAGCATGATTTCTACACCATCCATCATTTCATGTTGCTCATTGAACACGTGTCCACTTACAGCAACACTCTGAGCTTCTTCTTCTTCTTCACCTCCCTCTTCTCCAGTATCTCTATTGCAGTAGTTGTTGTTATCTTGTATAATAATGGTTGTCGTACAGTACTCGAAATTGTCACTCGGATCTGTTACATACATTCTCAACTCAAATGTATCTCTTCCATCCTCATCTAAATCATCACATCTGAATGTTCTGAAAGTATCGGTAACATCTGTGGTGAATGAAGCAACCAAGTCCGTACTTGTATAGCAATTATCGTA
>CALIQO010000561.1 GCA_938044055.1 uncultured Saprospiraceae bacterium | reverse complement strand
GACCTACAGGTATCATCCTAACTTCTACATCAGGATGCGAAATCAATAAAGAGTCTTGATACTCTAAAAACCAATCGTGGAAATCTCCTAGGGTATATGCATTGTAATTAGAAAATTCTGGAGGTGTCGGAGGAAATCCATTCCCGAGATAGCCACCCATATCCGGCCAATTTTCATAGATATATATTAGAGCGGATGGTTCTTCTTGATCTACCCAATCGACAATTGTTCTGGTTGCACTTAAGGGAGATTCTGTTGTTGAATCCCAGTAAAATGCAGCTGGCGGTTGCCATTGAACGAAATTGCCAGAAGTGATGATAACGGCAGTAAAATCTACCTCATCGAACGTCGTTCCTAAATCGGCATCCCATGGAGAAGCTACAACATCGTATCCCCACTGTGATGTCGGTGGTAAATCAGCGTGATTTCTCAGGAAGCCATACTGTCCTGTAGCTTCATAAGCCTTAGACTCATGAATGGCAATTAAGTGCATCCAGTGAGCTACTGTTGTTTCATCACTAGGTGTAGATATAGCTGGAGGTCTATGGTCTAAGAGACTGTGACCGAACATGTATAGCTTTACATCATTGATCTGAGCCTCCATAATCATAGGGATCAATAATAATATCACAACAATCGATTTCATAAATTAGGCTTTTACGTTTTTTATAAGACACGAGGAATCACAATAATGTTGCTTCACTTCTTAACTCAACCATAACTGGGCATTAACATTTACATATCACATCATCAAGAAATGACCCGTCTTTAATGTAAATCAAAAAACTTAAAGGCGTATGAAAACTAAAGCAATCAAGAAAACCTGGATATGGATAGCTTTCATTATGACAAGCTTTACTGTTAGTGCACAGACACACATCGGTGCAAGATTAGGAACCCACACATCAAGTACATCTTCTACTGGAATTGTAGATGAAATTGTCCCGATGGGATGGCAGACCAGCCCGGAGATTGGGCTTACGATAGAGCAAGGCCTCGGTTATAACTTATCTGCTATCTCTGGAATACTATACAGCAGAAAGGGATTTGATATGAATCAGTCGACATCTTTCAATGTACTAGGATTTACGCTACCTGTAGGTGTAACAGCTAATGCCCACCTCAATTATATAGAAACACCAGTGGCGTTGAAATATACGATAGGAGAAAGTAAAACCAGAGGTTTCGTAATGGGAGGATTGTCTACTTCATATGCGACAAGTGGTACGATTCGCTCTCAGGCAAACTTTCTGATAGACATCAACTTGCCAGACGTAAACATAAACTTCGGAGACAACAATTTCAGTAGATGGAATTATGCTGGATTAGTCGGTGGAGGAATTGAGCACACAATAGGCAGAGGAAAAGTATATGCAGACATCAGTTACAAGCATGGGCTCAACAGTATAGTAATGGATACTGTAGTAGACTTAGATATAAGAAATAAGGGATTCACAATCGGTGTAGGTTACGCATACAGCCTTTAATACGTGATAACTACTTAGTATGCAAGCCCTCTGTCTATGCGGCAGAGGGTATTTTATTTCCCCTATCTAAGTTGTCGTCTACCTTCTTCCGATTCCTATACCAGATGACACCTAGGGTAAGTGCAATAATGTAAGGCATGGATAACATATATAATATTCCTCTATTGAGTCCTGCGCCTTCAGTTCCTCCATTTTCTAGATTGGATTCTGCTGCAATCTTACACATGGGACACTGAGCAGAAATTTCAACAGTTGCCATCCCTATAAGTATCAGCGTAATAATTGATATTGCAATCCATCTTTTCATAGCGCTAAGGTATTAATTATGAATAACATGACTTGAGCATTAAGTAACATATCGGTCCAGAAACCGCTACATAAAACCACACCGGCCATACATATCTGGCTAGTTTCTTATGTTTCTCAACCTGATAGGTATATCCTCTGACAAATGTGAACAAGATAAAAGGCAAGGATACCCCCGCAAGAACGATGTGTGAAATAAGTAGAATAAAATAAACAGTCTTGATAGCTCCTTCCTTGCAATAAGTTGTTTCTTCTGTTGTGAAATGATAGAGGACATAACACAACAGAAAGAGCGCTGAGAAAAACATGGCACCCATGATGGCTTTCTTGTGGGCTTCTATATTCTTCTTCTTAATAAAGTAAAGAGCTGCGATCAACAGGACCGATACAATTGTATTCAAGGTAGCATTGACTGGAGGTAAGAAACTAAAGTCTACTCCAAGATCAATTTTAACTCTTCGCATTAGTCCTACAAGAAGTAAGACTAGAATAGAAAGTACAATGGCTACTTTATTTAAAGTTCTTGCCAGTTGCTTATTCTCCTTCATCATATACTCTGACTTTTATATCGGGTTGTACTTCTCTAGGTAGAACAAAGGCTATGTGTTCTACCATTCTAGAGAATTCACTATGTTTCCCTTCGTAACTGAATCTTAATTGTTTTTCTGTATCGATTAAGAACATCTTTTCTTTAGAGAAGATCTCATCGTAGACCTCAGCGGGTACTTTCATATCATCCCACAGGTGTCGAGTTACAATCGAATCTCTATGTAACTGTATCACTGAAAATGTAGGAGACTTCTTAAACTGGCTGTACAAGGTATCTACATTAATAGCCATAGATTCTTGACCAAAAATTAAAGCAGTATAACCACTCAATGTATCGATGGGCAATGAAGAAGCATGGACCCACTCGCCTTTAGGCTCTAGGTCAATAATCAATTGCTTTCTATGCTCTGCTCCTAAATTAAGATAGTACCACGATGCCAGCGGGAAGAGTACAATCAGAGAAAACAATCCTATTATGGTTAGGTTTTTCTTCATAATTCATGAATTAATAGCGCGGATATAGAAGTGTAACCTTAAGCTTAAAGGCACAGCTATGTTCTGTATAAAAGCTGGAATAATGATTTTTATAGATTGCATAGAAATTAAGAATAGGTGATTAATTAACTTCTATAAAGTTAACAAGTTACTATAAGTAGTGTTCTGTGATTTTCACCTTTTTCATTGACTCAAATGAACACAAACTCAGGTATAATTAATCCACTTTATACTAAAAACGCCCTACAAGTAGAGCGTTTAATTTTTTTAGTCGAAGTCTCTTGTTGTTAACAACTTCGTTTCCACTCCTTGTGGAACTACGGGTTTAACTTGAGCGCTATTTTCCATTTTAGCCGTTCCTCTTCTGTTTTTCCAGAAACTGCCTTCCCAGAAAAAGGCAATTACAGCCCATATCAGTAATAAGGTAGGTAGGAGCACAGTTTTTACAAGTGCTGGTGCTTCATACTTCATGTGCATGAATTCGTAGACAATCAAGTATGCTTTCACAAGGCTTAAAACAATCATGACTATACCTGTAATGGCTATCGGAAAGTGTAGACCTTCGATGATATACCCTTTTCCCATCAACGCGAATACCACCTCGAATATGGTAATGATTCCCAAGATGATTATGATCTTGTTAGCCTTAGATTTAGATTCTTCGTAAGTAAGATGTCCCATGTATATTGAGTTAAAATATCTTCTTTAATAAGTTTCTTAAAATTGATTTATAGTAGATAGAATACAAGAAAAACGAATACCCATACTAAATCTACAAAGTGCCAGTACAGTCCTATCTTTTCTACCATTTCATATCCATTCTTTCTCTTAGTATAAAGTCCAGTTCCAGAATTCACCATAATGATAATTAAGAATACCACACCAGACAGTACGTGGAAACCGTGAAAGCCTGTAATAAAAAAGAACAATGCTCCGAATGCCTTAGGGCCTAGAGATTCTGTCTTAATCATTCCAGCGTCATCGCCTTCTAAAACCTTAAATTTCTTTAATATAAAACCGTCTTCGTTCACAACAGCGTCGGCATAATCGCCTGGTCCTTCATAATGTGCTCCATGATCACTATGGCCGTCGCCATGTCCTTCAGCATGAGCATCTCCTTCTGCGTGTGCATCACCATGGCCAGCACCTGCTTTATGTAATAAGTAAGAAGCTCCCGCGTCAAACGTTTCTCCTTCTGCTTTTCCATCTGCAGTAAGGTATATTCCTTTCTCTGTATGTGTACCGAATGGGTTCTTAGTCACAGTCATGTGTTCCTTACCTAGTAAAGTATTCCACTCCCATGCTTGACAGCTAAGGAAAGCAATCCCACCCAGGATGGTCCAGAACATCCATACCACAACACCGTTCTTGTTCTCTTGGTGTCCTTCTTGTACTGCTCTCACCATAGTATAGGATGAAGCAAGAAGAATGAATGTCATTAAGGTCACGAAGTACAATGGTTTTTCGTGGAACCCTCCAGGGAAAGAACTGAATACAAAATCCGGAACTGGCCATGTAGGCATACTAAACCGCAGTGTTCCATAAGCGATCAAGAATCCAGCAAATGTGAATGCATCTGAAAGCAAGAAATACCACATCATAAGCTTACCATAACTTGCCTTGAAAGGGGATTTCCCTCCAGACCAAGCACTCTTATCTGTCGCTTCTGTATTTTCGTGTACTAATGTATCTGTCGCCATTATAAATTATTAAGTATTCTTAACAATGCTATTTATTTTAAAAGAAAAAATATCAATAGGTAAATCCATAGTATGTCTACAAAATGCCAATAATGAATTACCAATTGAAATCTATTTTTGCGCCTTTCGGTCACTTTATATTTTAATGTGAATGCATGAAAAATTGCTACAAACAAAGCAGCAATTCCTCCCAATACGTGTGCAGCATGTACGCCTGTAATTAGATACAAGAACGATCCAGCCGGATTCCCTTTTAAGTCTACACCTATAGAGAATAAAGCATTCCAACCATTTACCTGGAGTGCCACGAAGGATATGCCCAAAATGAAGGTAACAACCAGCATCCACTTATACATCGCTTTTTTACCATTGATAAATCCTCGATAAGCCGCTTCTAAAGTAATGCTACTTAGAAGGATTGTTATCGTACTGATAAAAAAGATGGATGGCAATTTAAAATCCAACCAGTTACCTCCTGCCTTCTTAACGATAACCGCACTTGTAAAACCTATAAACATCATGGTCATACTTGCCATGCCTAACCATAGAGCAAATTTCTGAGGGTGGATTCTATTCCTTGTATTCTGTATAGCTGTATTATTTTCCATGATCTATTTTATTACGGCCAGAGGTAAAATGCTACCAATACCAATGGCATATAAAAAAATGAAGTGAACATCAATAATAAAGCTGATTTTCTATCTTGCCTCCTATACATATGTAATCCCATAATACTGTATACTATGGTCATAAAAATCGTAAGTACTAAGCCTATTGTAGAGACTCCGTCAAAAGTATATGCCATCCAAGCAAATGGTATAATCATAATTCCATAGATCGCTGCATGCAGGCCTAAAGAAGGATCTATCTTTCCGTTTTTAGTAGGAAGGAGCTTGTACCCTGCCCCATTATAATCATCGAATGCTAAGTAGCCTATCGCCCAGAAATGCGGGAATTGCCACAAGAACTGAATCGAGAACAAAGCTATAGCAACATATGAAATGGTTCCTGAGAACGCAGTATATCCTATCAATACTGGCAATGCTCCAGGTACAGCACCGATAGCGACACTTAAGGTTGTGAATCGCTTCAACGGTGTATATAAAAATGCATACGTTATGAAAGACACCATTCCTAGTAAGGCAGTAATCGGATTGAAAATAGCCAGAATGCTTACACCTATAAGACAGGTCATCCCTGCAAACATGACAGCCTCCGAAACTTTCATTCTCCCTGCCGCTAAAGGTCTATCCTTGGTTCGTTGCATCAACTTATCATAATCCTTCTCTAGTACTTGGTTCAAGGTATTAGCAGCTGCAGTAACCAGCATGCCTCCTACAGCCAGTAATAACATCTCCCTCCAGAAAATAACGGTTCCTGCAGCAATCATATAACCTAGTATAGAAGTGGCTACTACAACTAAACTTAATCTAAGCTTGACAAGCATGGTGTAGTCATCCCACTTGCTGTAGGTCTTAACTTCTTGAAGATTATATGTCTTACTTTTACTCAAGTTGTTATTTAATATTAGTGACTATCGCCTGCCGTTTCTCCCTCCTTGAGTGGGACATATTGTGGCGTAAAATCTATTCCATCTTTTCCATAATCATAAGCCCATCTGTGCACTGAAGGTAATTTTCCTGGCCAGTTACCATGCAACGGCTCAATCGGGGTAGTCCACTCGAGCGTATTCGCTCCCCATGGGTTTTTAGTCGTCATTTTCTTTCCTTTCCATATGCTATAGAAGAAATTAATAACGAAAACTATCTGAACGAAGAATACAACAATCGCAGCAATGGTTATAAACTTATTCATAGAATCGAATTGGTTGAAGGCTTCGAATCCGTCAAACTTATAATACCTTCTAGGTACACCAGCCATTCCGATATAATGCATCGGCCAAAAGATGGCATAAGCTCCTATCAGTGTCCCCCAGAAATGAATCTTTCCCAAGGTTTCGTTCATAAACCTCGTATACATCTTAGGATACCAATGATAT
>CALIQO010000560.1 GCA_938044055.1 uncultured Saprospiraceae bacterium | reverse complement strand
ACTTAGAGTGATTTAACGTTCTCGTTTTAAAATCCCTTCTATATATGCTACAATGGAAAATCAGAAAATCCCTATCTTAGGGATGAACGAACAACATGACCAATATGAACAGAAGAAATGCACTTCAGTGGGCAGGCTTATTATCCGGTTCTGCAATAATCAAAAATCTAAAATATCTAGACGCATGGGATCATAAAATCGATGCCTGGCATGCTTCTGATTCTGATTCTGATAAAAAAGTCAGACTGTGTTACAATGAAAATCCTTATGGCCCTTCTGAAAACATGAGGAATGCTATGATAAAGGCATTCGATCAAGCATATATGTATCCTACTGGGACTATTAATGAGCTTAAAGATCTCCTCGCTACAGAACTGGGTGTAACCACAGATCATATCGTGATAACTGCTGGATCTAGAGAAGGCTTAAAAGCTGCAGGCATTACCTATGCAGGATATGGAAAGGAAGTCATCGCTTGCAGTCCTACGTATAAAGCCCTCATGGATTATGCTGCTCGATTCGGTGGCTACGTAAATTCAGTTCCACTTAATGATGATCTGGCATATGATCTCCCAGAAATCGAGAAAAGAATTTCTAACCATACCGGACTTGTCTTCCTCTGTAACCCTAACAATCCTACAGGCACCTTACTTGATGGCAACGAAGTACGTGCATTCTGTGAGCGGGTCTCTGGAGAGACCATGGTATTCGCAGATGAGGTATATTATGACTACATCGCAGAGCCTGGTTATCCATCTATGATAGAACTGGTCAAGGAAGGGTTAAATGTGATTGTTGCTAGAACGTTCAGTAAGATATATGGATTAGCAGGAGCGAGGGTAGGATATCTAGTAGCTAGACCTGAAATAGCTCAACGCTTAAATCAAAATCTGCAAGCATCTTCTAATAACATCGCCTGCAGTGCAGCCATCGCAGCTATTAAAGAAAAAAGCTTTTTTGACTTTAGTCTTCAGAAGAATAATGAAGCCAGAGAATATGTGTACACCCTCTGCGATGAACTATCCCTTAAGTATAAGCGATCCCACACCAATTTCGTTTTCTTCCACACAGGAATAGATATAGATGAGTTAATTCCTAAGATGGCGGCAGAAGGTGTTCTCATAGGTCGACCTTTTCCACCCTTGACAGACTGGTGTAGAATAAGCACAGGTAAGATGGAAGAGATGGAGGCATTCGGAGCAGCCCTAAAACGGGTTATAAATGCTTAACAGCTTTTATTCTTTAAATATTTATAATCTGAATTTTTAAGGAGCAACTCTGATAATATGGGTGCAGTTTCAGTTCCCAATGTGGATCTTACCTTTAGAAAATAAGTGTCATACATTGATCATAAATCAGGAAGTACATATCTTGCTGTTATGATTGCTACATGGACCAGTAAAAACAATGGGGACTATTATCTTTCGATTAACCGCAGAGATGGAACTTCCACGTATTCCAAGTTACACGCTAATCTACCTGACCACGATCTAGCACATTATGCAGTAGAAAAAAATCTACAATTTAAAAACGCATTTTTCGGACTCGTCAATGCTGGTGTTGACATTACTGATTTCATGATGGACAAGGATAAGAAACCGCCCATTATTCATCCTGATACAATACATCCAGAAGCAATAACTACAGAGCATATTGTGAATCTATTGCAACTTGAATTCTTTCAGAATATAGATCAATCCCTGTATATAGGTCAATTAAGATCCATGCTGGAGCAAGCTTCTCTACCTTTTCCTACCGCACTGACAGACGAAAAAATTCAGTTGATAAGAGAAGATTATCACCAACTGTCTCTCCAACTGCGCAACTTGAAACCAGTAGATAAAATAGATCTTCCGATAGATTGGTTGTAAGTTCTTTCTGGCTTATTTACTCAACGTGGTAAAAAAATAGTGAGTACTAACGCCGATATTCCCAATCCTGTAAAAAGTGGAAGCATAGTCAGGTTATTCCATTGTTCTTGGAAAAATACATTAAAAGATAAATAAAGCTAATGATAAGTCAGAAAGCAATTGAAAAAAAGCCGTGGAACCGATTAACTTATTTTCATTCCTGCAGGCCAGGAATCCTGAGGTGCTATAAATGATAACTTACCAGAATCGTCTTCTGCCATAAGGATCATTCCTTGAGACATTACACCACGGATTTTTCTAGGAGCAAGATTGGCTAGCAAGCATACTTGTTTGCCGATGACTTCATCGGGTGTATAGTGCTCGGCAATACCACTTACCACCGTTCTCTGTTCGAAACCGAGATCCAGTTGTATCTGCAATAACTTATCCGCCTTGGGGACTTTCTCAGCTGCAGTAATCTTAGCAGTACGGATATCCATCTTTGTAAAATCGTCAAACGTTACTTCCGCTTTTACATCAGATTCTGCAGCTACTGCAACTGCAGTTTTATTTGCTTCTGAAGAAGCCGATCGTGCAACCAACTTTTCTTTCTGCTCCTCAATTACTTTATCCTCAATTCTCGTAAATAAGTGCTTCGCTTCTCCGATCTTATGCCCTTCTTCTATAAGCACTTCCCCTTCACACAATCGGAACAGCATATCATCGAATTCTCCCTGCTCCTTGATCGGAGAAAGAGAAAGCATGCTTCTTAATTTATCAGAGGTGAATGGCATGAAAGGTCTACAGGCTACACTGATGGCAGCTACATATTGCAGACTGAGATTCATGATTGTTTTAACCGCTTCAGGATCTTCTTTCTGCAATTTCCATGGGGCATTAAATTGCAATATCTGATTTCCTTTAGTAGAGATTTCCATCAAGGTTTTTAATCCTCCTCTGAAGTCGTAGGTTCTGATACCGGATGCAAGTTCTTGTAAATCGTCGAACAATCTGATCAATTCAGAATCGTGGAAACTGATATCCATTTCTCCATCAGGACCTGCTAATTGCTGGTCTTGATCGATGGCTGGAACCACACCCTCATAATACTTATGTGTAAGGACCAGAACCCGATTGACGAAGTTGGCTAGATTATTAACCAGTTCGTTATTCGTACTATCCTGATATCCTTTCCAGGTAAACTCACTGTCTCGAGTCTCAGGCATGTTCTTAATCATGCAATAACGCAACTCATCTTCTTTTCCAGGAAGGTCTTCTAGATACTCATGTACCCATACAGCCCAGTTCTTAGAAGTTGAGAGTTTCTTACCCTCGAGATTCATAAACTGATTAGCTGGCACATTGACTGGAAGAATATAAGATCCTTCTGTCTTAAGTATGGCTGGAAAGATAATACAGTGGAATACTATGTTGTCTTTTCCTATAAAGTGGATAAGCGCAGTATCTTCAGATTTCCAGTAGGGTTCCCAGTCTTTTCCTTGATCGAGTGCCCATTGTTTAGTTGCAGATATATAGCCTATCGGCGCATCCATCCACACATATAATTTCTTTCCTTCTGATCCTGGTATCTCTGTAGGTACATCTACGCCCCAGTCTAGATCTCTAGTCATTGATCTCGGGAGAAGACCATTCTCTAGCCAGGACTTACATTGTCCGACAACATGGTTCTTCCATTCTGCAGGATCGTGGTATTCTTTTCCATCTACCTCTCCTTTCTCTATCCATTCTTTCAACCAAGCTTCGTACTTATCAAGTGGCAAGAACCAATGGGTAGTAGGCTTAAGGATCGGCTTACTACCAGATATGGTAGATCTAGGATTTATCAATTCTCTCGGACTCAGTGAAGATCCACATTTCTCGCATTGATCCCCATAAGCTTCCTCATGGCCACAATTGGGACAAGTCCCTATAATGTATCTATCTGCAAGAAACCGTTGTGCTTCTTCGTCGTAGTATTGATCCGTTGTTTTTTCTATAAACTGCCCTTGAGCATGTAGCGATCTGAAAAATTCTTGAGAAGTCTCATGGTGGATCTGAGCAGACGTCCGATGATACATATCGAACGATATGCCTATATCGTGGAATGTTTTCTTAAATAAGCTGTGGTATTTATCTACAATTTCTTGAGAAGTCTTGCCTTCTTTTAAGGCTTTAATTGTTACAGCAGCACCATGCTCATCCGATCCACAGATATAAACAATATCTTTACCCATCAATCTTTGGAAGCGTACATAGATATCCGCACTCAAGTAAGCGCCGGCTAGATGGCCTATGTGTAAGGGACCGTTGGCATAGGGTAATGCCGATGTAACCAGATATCTATTGAATTGTCTCATGAGATTATAAGAAAATTACTGCGCGAAGATATTGTTAATATTACTGAAAACAGTACATTAAAGAAAATAAAATATGTCTATTTTATATATGAAGATAGAAGATGCGGTTACACGGCTCACTGATTCTAAGCAAGTAGGTCCATTAATTGAGCAGATAGTCAACAATCCTGAGCAGATGACAGAGCTGATTGATTGTATGTATGTACAAGGAAATTGGCGATTGTGTCAGAAAGCTGGGTGGCCACTTATCCGCATGACTAAGACACATCCAGAATTAATTACCCCCTTTATTCCTAGAATGGTCGCAGAACTCGAGAATACAGATCAGCATGATGCGCATATCCGCAATACTGTCCGTGTCCTCCAGGAACTGGATATTCCAGAAGATGACCAAGGAAGGTTATACGACCTCTGTTTTAAATTTATGATGGAGATAAAATACCCTACTGCTATACGGGCATTTTCTATTACCATTCTTAGCCGGATTGCTATGGCTATTCCAGAATTGCAAGAAGAACTATTATCCGCTTTAGAACTGATTAAAAACGAGGGTACATCAGGATTCATCAATAGAGCGAATAAAGAATATGCCCGGATACAGAAAGAAATGAAGAATAGATCGGCGTTCTAGATACTTAGATAATTATATTTTTATTATCTCGCTTACGCAAATGTCTTAAAAACTACCACTTGAATCCACCAGATTTAAAGTGAAGTTCCCCTTGCTTAGCTGCAACCGCCTCTGCTATTTAAAAAAAGTACTAACCCCAATAATCATTAATGGGGATTACACATATTATGATGATTTCAAGGATGCACACCACTTTGAGAAGAATGCAAAACACTTAATTGACTTCGTAGGATATAAGTTGATCATCGAGAAGTTCTGTATGATTGCCTCCGGCTCTACGCCATTTAGAAGATAGTTCTGACCTTTTCGAATAGACTTCGACTAATGTAGTTGTAGCGTGTTTCAATTTAATAAATATCTGAAACCTTGAAAAATATGAATATAAGATCTATAGCCCCCGCCGACAATATCAAGTGTCCAAAAACACTTCTCAAAATATCATGCCTTGTAGCTTTTCTCACTTTCACATTAGGTACAGGCTCAGTTCAAGCTCAGAAGATTTCAACTTTATTTGCACCACAGATTTATAACCCTAACGACCCTACAAACACAAATTGGAACGAACCCAAGAACTGGAGCTGGTATCCTGGCAATCATATTGCCGAAGATGTCATCATCCATCTATTTCATACTTCGTATAATACTATACCTATGACAATCCCAGCGAGTTCAGAAGTTATTGTTGGCGCAAATATACAATTACATGTAACCAGCACCTTTGAGAATAGAGGAAAAATATCGGGAGAAGGGACATTAATTTTTAGTCAAAATGTAGATAATCGAGGTAAAATTTTTATCAAAAATTTAAAAGGAAAGACCATTACAAATCTGCCCTTTTCTACAATGTCATGTTATGATATTCAAGTCGACAATATAATCAATCAGTCTGTGGTAAATAGTGTTACAACTACGCTGACTTGTACTAATAGCTATGTTGGAAATGTAAACAACTTCTATGACGCTGTATTTATTAATCATGGAACTATGAAGGGGACCGTGACTAATTGGGAAATCGACGCTAAATTTATTAATCATGGAAATTTTGAGGGAAG
>CALIQO010000559.1 GCA_938044055.1 uncultured Saprospiraceae bacterium | reverse complement strand
AGTCAATTAACTCCAGACACTAATCCCAAAAAAGAAATTTTAGAATCCTCTATTCCTGGGCTTATGGAAAAACACAAGGTGCCCGGATTGGCGATCTCTATGCTTGAGAAAGGGAATTCAATCTTCCATAAATCTTACGGTATGGCAGATTTAGAAAAAAACATTAAAGTAACATCTGCTACAGGATTTAATGTAGGTTCTATCTCTAAGGTTTTTACCGCGGTAGGAATTCTTGTCCTTGTAGAAGACGGAATTATAAACCTTGATGATCCGGTAGAAAAATACTTGACAAGATGGAAGCTGCCTCTATCATCTTATGATCACAATAAAGTAACTATCCGTGCTCTACTGAATCATACTGCAGGAATTTCTATTCATGGATATCCAGGATTCACAGATAAAGCTTCCTTGCCTTCCATAGAAGAATCCTTAGATGGGAACAATGGACCCGCTAGAGAAAATGAAAAAGCAGAAGTAATTATTGAACCGCAGTCACAGTTTAAATATTCGGGAGGAGGATTCACGATTTTACAGTTAGTCATAGAAGAAGTTACTGGAGAATCATTCGAAACTTATATGCAAGAGAAGGTCTTTTCTCCATTGAATATGAACTCCACTACATTTGAAGTTACACAAGATGTATTAGCATCATCTGCAACCCCATATGACGAAAATCAACTTCCTTTACCCATAGAATATTTTACTGCTAAAGGTGCCGCAGGACTCCATACTACTATGGAAGACTTCATAATATTCGTAGAAAGCATTTTAAGTGGAGATTCTGTGATCACTTCATCATCTATAGATCTCATGACTACTCCGACAGAAGTTTCTGGAAACCTCTATGGGCTAGGAATGTATAAATTCAATATGGGGCCTATCATTATGAATGGGCATGCTGGGTCCAATACAGGGTGGCAATCTGCCTTCTTCATTGACTTAAAAACCGATAGCGGCCTTATCATGATGACTAACGGTGATGATGGTGACAATGCCTTAAAAGGAATATTAAGAAAATGGGCTTCTGTTCACTTCACTAAATAGAACACACATGAGACACATTATGATTTTCTGGTTGACGGTTGTATATATTCTTTCTTCCATCCCTGAAAGCACTACTTTTAATAACATAGGTTTACTTCCCTTAAACACAGAAGAAAGCCTTAAAAAAATGGTAGGCCAACTTTCTGGAAAACATGCCATAGTAGAAGGGTATAGCATTCATAATAGGTGGGGTGAAAAAGAGAAAAAAGCTACAAGGGTTTATTTAAAACACATTATAAATTCACTTGGCTTGTCTCCTATAGAAAACAATTACAAACAACGAAACAGAAACCCTGCAGTTGACTTAATATTAAATCCATATGAAGGCATTAATATTTATGGTGTTCTTCCTTCGACTACACCCAGCGACGAATATATAATTCTAGGTGCACATTATGATACAGGAAAACACGATGCTCCTGGAGCTATAGATAATGCAACAGGGATGGCACTCATATACCATGTCACTAAAGAAATGTTTAGGCTTACATATAGAAGTAAAAACATAATCCTTGTTTTCTTTGACCAAGAAGAGGAAGAAAACATCGGTAGTAAAGCTTTTATTCAGTTGATAAATAAAAAAAAATGGAACATCCATTCTGTCCATTGCGTAGATATGATAGGATGGGATAACGACAATAATCTTGATATCGAAGTATTTTCTGCTTCAGAGTCCCTTATGGATATCTATGATAATTCTGCTGCTCAATACTCTAGTAGGATATTAAAGAAAGTGCTTACTCAAGGTACACCTGGGTCTACTGATCTTTATGCATTCTTAAACAATGGATACAATGCTATCGGCATAGGAGAGTGTTATTACCATGGCGATTCTTCTCCCTTTAAGGATTCAAGTCTAGACACCTATGACACAGTAGATTTCGACTATCTCTTCCACGCTACCAAGGTGGTGGAAAAATCCATTTCAACTTTATTAATAAAATAACATGAACGTATTAACGACTCTTTTAAAAGAAAATAAATCCTATTTCTTTTACCTTTTTCTCACTTTCGGTTTTTTCCTGAAGAAAGGAATAGAGTATGCTGCATTGAACAGTTATATACCTTTTATAATAATTGCCTGTATTTGTATCCTGTTCTATTTTTGTCTGCAATCTGCGGCAACCTTTAATAGGTTCATCCTTTTCTGGTCCATCTTATTAATCTTATGGGCTTCTACAAGAATTTTACTTTCCTTGATGCATCATTTCATCAATCCATTATCAGAAAGTCATGTTCATTATCAACTAGGCATAGATGGAATCTTACTCAGTATAACAGTATGGGTTGTAGCCGCCTACCTATGGTCAGGAAGAAAACATATATCAAGGCAACACAAGAATAGTGTTGCTATCAAGAAATAAAATCACCTGTGCTTATCCTGAAAAAAACTCCACGCTTCCTCCGCCATTTCTAAGTCTCCATTTTGATTGCCTACCAAGACCAGGAAACCTGCTCTGAATCTTTCTAGTATGCTGGGTTCTGTATGCCCACCTCCTACAATCTCATATAAGGCTACCTCCGTGTTGTCAATGCCGTTACTGTAAAGATACTTTATAGCCGTTGATCCATCATCAAGATCTGTGTCCGTAATGTTCGTTATCGCAGGAGCTATGGACGTCTGATTGCGTGCTACCCAGTAATCTATACTCTCTTGGGTAGACAATACTTTTCCCCTAGAAGAAAGCATTTCACCACCATCGTAAGGTAAGATAGCATCATCTGTACCATTCATGAAAAGGGCTGATACGGGTGTTGTTGTTTCCACACACATTGAGTTCGCAGTTATAGAAGATGCAATAGCTGCAAATGCTGCAACCTTTTCTGGCAATTCCACCGCGAGCCGGTAAGCCATGTGCCCCCCATTAGAAGTTCCTGTTACATAAATTCTATCGGTATCATAGGCATATTCATCATGTATAAAAGATAATAATTCATCTATGAATCTGACATCGTCTGAGTCTGGGTTTCCTTCAGAATCTGAGCGACAATCATTCCATCCTCGATTGTTGGTGCTCCCTAAGGTACCATTAGGAATTAAAACCAGAAATTTATTTTCCTCTGCTAGCGTTAACCATACTTTATGAGGAGAAGTAATGTTTCGTTCTCCGATGATATCATCGTGACTGCTTCTGTTGCCGTGTAACAAAACAACAATGGGTTTATCAACATAGTTACTAGGAACATATAAGTGGTATGCTCTCTCCAGGTTGTCTATTGTGATGGTAAGGTCTTCTATCAATCCAGTAGGCAGCTCTCCATCAACATTCATTTTTTCTTGACATGAAACCATCCATAGACAGAAGAATAGAGTGAGTAATTGAATTATATCCGATAGCCTTCTCATAGTTCTAGATTGAGAAATTACTAATATGTAGGTAAGACGCTTTTCTCTCTCATATTGTTACAGGAGTATTCCTAATCACACCTATTTAGATTGTAATCCTAAGATCACATCTAAGTCCACATGTTTTTCAATAAGATCAATTGCTTTCTTAATCTTCCAAGGTGTAGCTCGATTTATTTTCACCTCTATATTGCTTATTTTAAGAACAGAGCCATATGTATCTAGATCTGTCCTTACGAGTGGAAGAGAATATTCTTCTATGTACTTAAGGGTATCTGATTCAATTGTTCCTTGACCTGTAGCAACAATGCCAGAAAGTGGACATGTGTCAATTCCGTTTAACTTGCTGATATATTTAATCTTATCTATAGCAGCGTTCATAGATCTTGTGGCAACAACCAGAAGTAAATCTTGAGAACTCTTCAGCTCTTTCATATCGATTAGTGATCCAGCCAGAATGTTCTCAACCTTGTTAGTAGCTTTGTCTACATTATAAGTTATGGTTCCAGAAACAGCCTTGGCAACAGATTTTATAAGTGGATATGCCAGTGTCTTATCGTAAGGCAATACTCCGAGTAATGGTATGTTCTTGCGTTTTAACCATTTTCCCACATATTCTTGGACCATGTTGATTTTATCTTCTCTTACCTTATTGATTATGACTCCTATTATAGGGACTTCAACTTCTCTGAATAACGCAGTACACATATTAAGCATATCGATCGTAGATCCTACTCCACCTTCCACAATCATAATAACCCCTGCATCGACAAGTTTTGCTACGTGTGCATTAGATAAATCTGCTACACTCCCTACACCAGGATGGCCAGTACCTTCATAAATAACTAAGTCGTTACCTTCACTGAGTTTCTTACAAGCAGAAACAATCATTTCTTCTAAATCATATGCTTCAGGATTATCCAAGTACATTTTAGTCGCTCCTCTTCCTAAAATTACAGGACTATGCAGTTCAGGTACAATATCGAAATGGATCAGATCGGCAAATAAAAAAGTGTCTTTATCAGCCTTAACATTAGCAATATCAAGAAATTTCTGACCTACTGGCTTGCAGTATCCAACTTTTAATCCACGATTAAGGTAAGCAGAAACTAGGCCGAGAGTAGATGTTGTCTTTCCTACGTGCTGACTTGTAGCTGCAACGTATATGTTTTTATACTTCATAAGATGAATATCTCTAAGCAAATTAATCAAAATCCAGAGATACCATCACCCTTCGTACACAGAATGAGAAAAATCTTAATTGTTGAAATAAAAAAAGGCAAAAATCGGTAGATTTTTGCCTAAATAATTGATATGAAAAGAACTCTTAAATGTCTTATCCCTCTAATCATATGATTAAGGAACATTAGCTGTGAGAGAAGGATTCGAACCTCCACGGAGCACTTAGCCAATAAGCAAATCTCTTAAGACTCTGGGATTCTACGTTAGTGGTCAACCCATTACTTATCGTTTATTGTGTGATCTCCACCCCCGAGACAGGAGGGCATGTCTGCCAATTTCATCACCTCACAGTATTTATATCTGTTTTCTACTTTTAGAAAATTCTCTTATTTCTTTTTTTTAATTTATCTACGTCCGCTTTCGC
>CALIQO010000558.1 GCA_938044055.1 uncultured Saprospiraceae bacterium | reverse complement strand
GGACATGCACATACATGTTCCTCAAGGAGCAATCCCTAAAGACGGTCCTAGTGCAGGAATTACCATGCTCTCTGCACTTACCTCTATGATAACAGGAAAACCTATAAAGTCATTTCTCGCTATGACAGGAGAAATAACTTTACGTGGAAAAGTTCTTCCAGTAGGAGGAATAAAAGAAAAAATTCTTGCTGCTAAAAGATCAGGATTAAAAGAAATCATGATGTGTGCAGACAACATGAAAGATGTAGAAAAAATCAACCAAGATTTCTTGCAAGGTATGACATTTCACTATGTAGAAACGATGGATGAAGTTTTAAATATTGCTTTAGGCATATAGTTCAAGAAGAGGTCTTGGTTTATTTCCTTAAGCCTTCTTTCATTAATGATTGTCGGTTTTAGGTAAAGTTTTCACTCGTTGCATATATTATTGTCGACCTTTATGGACGCTTAAAGAAAACCAAATTATATAAAAACGGGTTAAACCTATGTTAAACGCTGCTATGCCGCCTGATCTAAATAGTTATATGCGTTTACTTGATTGAAAGACATAATTTACTATCATTGTTATCTATACGAATGATTAAGCTTAAGACATATCAGAAATTACTACCACTCCTATTGATTTTCATGTTTAATCAATGGGGTAAAGCACAGTCTTCTGAAGCTGATTCTGTAAAATTCATTCAGTTCTCTGGAAAAGTCGTAACAGAAGATGAGTACGGCCAGATAGTCCCTCTACCCTATACCAATGTTGCTATAAAAGGCACATCAAGGGGCACAGTATCAGAATTTGATGGATTCTTTTCCTTCGTTGCTACATCGGCAGACACCATTGTATTTTCTAGGATAGGATATGAAAATGTCTACTACAGTGTTCCTGATTCTTTAAACTCAAGTCTTTATTATTGGATTCAGATAATGAGTCAGGATAATATCCTATTGCCAGAAGCAGTCATCCGACCTTATCCCAGTAGAGAGCACTTTAAGATAGAATTTCTTGCGCTGGACATAACTGATGAGCTAGAGCAGCAGTATAGCGAGTATTTAGCAGCAGAGGTTTTAGAAGAATTACGGTACGTACTCCCTGCAGATGGAAGAGAAACTTATGGTTTGTATCGAAAACAAGAAGTAGAGAAATTTCGATACGTCGGTCAAGCCAAGCCCCAGAATATCTTCAACCCACTTGCCTGGCGAGATTTCATCCAAGCATGGAAAAGGGGTGATTTCAAGAATAAGAAGAAAAATAAAAAGTAACTGGATTCGTATGCTATTCTAAAAACGAAGCTGTAACGACTTAAAATTCAGTAGTCTTTAAAATCTACACTACTTCCGATTTCATAGAAATACTCAGTCGAGAAGTTTATTTATTCTTCTTGGTCGAAGTCAATTATAATACCAGAAGTTGATATATTCGCCTTTCAAAATCAAGAACAGCCATGAAGGCAACCGATTACTTTGATCGATCACAAGGGAACACTTTGGTTTCATTCGAGGTATTGCCTCCGTTGAAGGGTGGAACCATGCAAGATATCTTTGATATTTTAGATCCACTTATGGAGTATAAGCCTCCATTTATAGATGTAACTTATCACAGAGAAGAATACATCTACAACCGCAGAGACAGCGGTTATTATGAGAAAATAGCCATCAGAAAACGTCCAGGTACAGTAGGAATATGTGCTTCCATAATGCATAGATATGGAGTAGACGCTGTTCCGCACCTGATATGTGGAGGCTTCTCTAAGGAGGAAACAGAAAATGCACTGATAGATCTCCATTTCTTAGGTATAAATAATGTACTCGCACTCAGAGGAGATGCTAGACAATTCGAAACTAAATTCGTTCCGGATCCTGGTGGTCATAAGTATGCACTAGACTTGGTTAAGCAGATTAAGGATATGAATGGTGGTAACTATCTTGATAGCAATATAGAAAGTGGAGCGAAAACCGATTTCTGCATCGGGGTTGCTGGTTATCCAGAAAAACATTTCGAAGCACCTAATCTTGATTTAGATCTATCATACTTAAAACAAAAAGTAGATGCTGGTGCAGCTTATATTGTAACTCAGATGTTTTTTGACAATTCGAAATACTTCAGCTTCGTAGAGGCCTGCAGAGAAAGGGGCATCAACGTTCCGATAATTCCAGGATTAAAACCAATTACAAGCAAGTATCAGATTAATTCTATACCACGAAGATTCTTCGTTAATATGCCTGACGACCTCATTAAAGCCATTGTAGGTGCGAAAGATAAAGACGCTGTGAAAGAAATAGGTGTTGAATGGACCATCCATCAAAGCAAAGAACTTAAGGAAGCAGGTGTACCGTGTCTTCACTATTATACAATGGGAGATACGCCTACCATCAAGAAGATCATTGATTCTATCTTATAGAATCTTTTCTATAGAATGCCCTATAAAGAAAATGTAGAATAAAACGAGCACAGCACCTTCCCACTTGCTGATCCTTTTTCTAATACATATGATACCGAACAAGATGGTTACAGCTACCATAAACAATAGGTCGAAGGTTATCAACTCTTTAGGAATCACTAATTTGCCGAAGAGCGCAGAGATCCCCATGACAGCATACGTATTAAATAGATTAGAACCTAGCACATTTCCAACAGCCATCGCATGCTTGCCTTTCTTAGCAGCAGTAATGCTTACGATTAACTCTGGCAGAGATGTTCCTAGGGCAACAACTGTAATGGCAATAATGTGTGGATTAACCTGTGCGATGGTCGCAATTTCTTCTACGGCATGGATGGTATACGTAGCGCCTAAGAAGACGAAAATACCTGCGATTAATAATAGTACATAGTCGGTAATTCTTGCTGAAGGCCGATCTGATTTATCGGTTTTATCTTTTCCGAAGGAACTGACCAAGAAAATCACTAAGCCTACAATGAAGACAGCTATCTCAATTGTTGAAAAATATCCGTCTAGCAGCACGAAGTACAACAAGAATGCAGAGCCAAAAAGCATGGGCATGTCTGTATCCATTACATCGAAATCCATAAGGATTTCCTTACCAACATAGGCCGTCAAGCCCAGCACCAATAGAATGTTGGTAATGTTGCTACCGACCACATTAGCCACAACAATTTCAGATGTACCCGAGTAAACGGATGCAATAGAAGTAGCCATTTCCGGCAACGAAGTTCCAAAAGCAATAATGGTCACCCCTATTATAAATGGGCTGATACCGAGGGATAAGCCTATTTTTTCTGCACTGTCGACGAATTTATCGGATGCGAAGAGCAAGACAATAAGACTTACAACGAACAACGAAATGTTTAACAATAAATCCAAAGGCGGTATTTTTTTAACAGCCAGTGTAAGCTGAGTGGGCCAAAAGTAAAGTTTTTCAATGACACTATGGATGATTTAACACCCATACTACTACGAAAAAACGATTAATCTACACTTAACTAAAAATATAAGGGGCAAGGTAATATAGAATTGTTCCAACTATCGATATAATTCGACTAAAGGGCACCGGCGATTGGACAGATAGCTTTATCTTTGCGATCTATAATAATGAATATGTCTAAAAGCAAGAAGGACAATAAACCAGCTAAAACGGAAGAAGAAAAAGAAATGAGCTTCCTAGACCACCTGGAAGAACTCAGGTGGCACATCATCCGTGCAGTTATCGCGATAGCATTGTTTGCTATTGTGGTATTCGTTATGCGGGTCTGGGTATTCGATAACATTATCCTAGGACCGATGGGAGCAGATTTTCCTACCTATAGGTTCTTCTGTGGAATATCTGAAGCTATGTGTTTTACACCTCCAGATTTACTAGTAAAATCGGTGACCTTAGATGAAAAATTTCTTATCGCGCTTAAGGTTTCGATGTGGTTGGGATTTGTAGGGGCATTCCCTTTTGTCTTTTATCAGTTCTGGAGTTTTATTAAACCTGGTCTTTACGAGAAAGAGCAGAAAGTGGCAAGAGGCATGGTCTTCATCTGTAGTCTCCTTTTTTCTGCGGGTGTGGTTTTTGGTTATTATGCCATTTCACCTTTTGCAATAAAGTTCTTGGGATCATTTGACATAGGTGTTTATGTAGAACCTGAGGTAAGTCTGAAGTCTATTGTAGGATATATGGTTATGTTTACCATACCTGCAGGGATTACTTTTGAGCTTCCCATTGTGGTCTACTTCTTGTCTAAGATAGGATTGGTTACACCAGAATTTCTTAGAAAATATAGAAAACATGCCTTTGTACTGATACTGATATTCGCTGCGATTATTACACCTCCAGATGTGGTCACCCAGTTTTTAATAGGCGTCCCTGTATTCATTCTGTATGAAATAAGTATCTATATTTCTGGCAGGGTAGAAAAGAAAGAAAAAAGTCTCGCGAAAACATAAGCTATGCCATCAAGGGTTTCTTCTAATTCAACGATGTTCTTACGGATATTCATTCCGACCGCATGGATAACATTCTTCGGCTTGTTTACCATAGCCATATTGATTTCTAGTAATGAAAGGCTGCCTATGGGTGGCGGATGGCTTGTAAAACTAGGCGTATTGTTCTTTTTCCTCTTGTTTCTTGCCGGCATATACTTTACGTTGATGAAGTTGTATCGTGTAGAATTCGGAAAAGATGGGGTCTACGTATCCAAT
>CALIQO010000557.1 GCA_938044055.1 uncultured Saprospiraceae bacterium | reverse complement strand
ACCACATGATTCAATAATGCCGTACCATAACCTTCCTTTTGTTTTCCCGAATCAACATATAATGAATAAAGTTCAGAAGCATCCCTATGACTTTCGAACCTACTCTTACCATACGAGGCAAAACCTATTATGGAATCGGAGCCTTCAATCAAAATGTATTTTACGCCCTTCTTCATGTATTGCCGATGACGCACAATCTGTTTTTCAACACTTAATGATTCTAAAAAACTTACAGGTACGAAATCTCTATAAGAAGACTTCCATACACTTACAAGCAACTCCGATATTCCTGCTACATCATCGACATCAGCAGCACGTATATTCATTGCTTCCTTACAGCGTTTATAGCTTCCTCAGCAAGTGGTGCCATCATTTCATATCCTTTGTTCGTAGGATGTACTTCATCTGATGCCAATCCTTCTTTCATGCCATTCCGGTGATCGACCATATGACTGAAATAGTCTAGATACCTATGACCCTTTTCTTCTGCATACCTTTTAATCATTTTGTTCAGCGCTACCACTTTCTCGGCCGGCGCCAATCCTGGTCTCCAGGGAAAATCATAAGCAGGTAGCACTGAAGATAGTATTACAAGAATATCATTTGCGGAAGCGATCTCACACATGGTCTTGATATTATCCATAATCTGAGTTAAGGTAGTCTCTCCTGTATTCCCAGCAATGTCATTGATGCCTGCTAGGATGACAACAATCTGAGGATTCAGCTGCACTACATCTTGACGGAATCGGAGAACCATCTGAGGAGTAGTCTGACCACTTATGCCTCGGTTTACATAAGATGGATTATCGAAAAAATCTAAGCCTTCTCTACTCCACCCTTCTGTAATAGAATTCCCCATAAATACCACTCGATGCGCATCTTCCTCTAGATTCATCAATTCCATATTCTCACTTTGGTACCGTTGAAGTTGTGCCCAATCCTGGCCGTATAAAACCAGACTTAAAAAACTCATTCCTATCACTAAATAAATTTTATTGATCATGACGATTAAAAAATTTCTTTATGAAATTCAGTTGGTCTTTCTCATACCATAGGATACATGCTGCCAGTATAAAAACTAAAATTCCTTGATAAAATAGAAATCCACTGTCTCCATTAATCTCAATACCTAGAATGGTAAGATGCATAAGAATGGCTCCGCCGATTATGCCTAATGTCATCAGAGCTCCTAACCAGGCTGTCCGCGGAATTAAAAGAAAAGTAGCAGCAACAAGCTCTGCGATTCCTGTACCGATTCTTCCCCACGGTTCCATACCCACTTTTGTGAAGATATAGATACTGTCTTCGTGCCCGGTAAATTTAAATCGAAGGGTCTGGATAAGAACGATAGCCACAACTATCCGTAGAATGGTTACAATTACTTTCATTCACTAAAAATGCAAAAATAAAATTACATGTAGATTCCCTTCCCTACTTATTCTTCATTTCTACAATAAGCTGAGCAACCGCTCCGGTCCATCCTGTCTGATGAGAAGCTCCTACTCCCCTGCCATTGTCTCCATGGAAATACTCGAAAAACAATACTAGATCCTTGAAGTGTGGATCTTGGTAATAATCATGGTAAGGTTTATTAACAGCTCGATTACCGCTAGAATCCTTGGCGAATAACTTAATCAATCGACGCGATAATTCATCGCTTATTTCTTCCATGGTCATGAAGTTGCCAGAACCCGTCGGGCACTCATACTTCTGATCATCCCCATAAAATTTATGATATTCTTTCAGTGAATTAATCATCAGAAAATTCATCGGTATCCATACAGGTCCGCGCCAGTTAGAGTTTCCACCAAACAAAAAGGAAGTAGATTCAGCTGGGTCATAAGCTACACTGAAAACCTCGCCATCAATTGAGATAACGTAAGGCTGAGTATACAATTTAGATAAGGATCGCATCCCATAAGGACTGAGAAATTCGTCTTCATCTAGCAAGGCAGACATAAGAGAATTGAGTCGGTTCTTAGGTACTAGAGACAGCAACAAGGATTCGTTCTCTTTGTAATCTTCTATAACTAGATACTTGTTTTTATCCTGGCGATAATTCCTAAACCATTTCAACCGATCGGTAAATCCTGGCAACTTGTCCATAGTTTCTTTGTCGATCACCATCGCCGGGAATATAGTAATCAGCCCTACCAGCGATCTCGTCTTAAGAGGGATTCTTCTCCCATCTGGCATATTGAGGATGTCATAAAAGAATCCATCATTTTCATCCCAACTTCCTGTACCACCAGCACTCAAGGTGTTGAGGGCTGAAGCGATCAACACAAAGTGTTCGAAAAACTTAGTCGCCATGTCCTCGTAGGAACTATCCTCCTTGGCGATTTCAAGAGAAATCTGCAACATATTAAGGCAGTACATTGCCATCCATGCTGTACCATCGGCTTGCTCAAGGTAACCTCCACCTGGAAGGTCTGCGCTCCTATCAAATACTCCGATGTTATCCAGTCCTAGAAATCCTCCCTCAAATACATTGTTCTCACTTCTATCTTTCCGGTTAACCCACCACGTAAAATTGATGACCAACTTATTAAACACTCTTTTAAGAAAATGCACATCTCCATGACCCGTCAATTTCTTTTCCATCTCATATACATGGAGTGCAGCCCAGGCGTGGACAGGTGGATTTACATCGCTGAAGGACCACTCATAAGCGGGGATCTGACCTTTGTCAGACATATACCATTCTCTGAGTAACAAAACCAGTTGATGTTTAGCGAACTCCATATCCAGCATCGATAAGGTAATGCAATGGAAGGCAAGGTCCCATGCAGCGTACCATGGGTATTCCCACTTATCGGGCATGCTTATAATATCCTCATTGTTGAGAGATGTCCAGGTATTGTTTCTTCCATATTTCCTAGACCCTGCAGGTACAGGCTGGCGTGGATCACCATTAAGCCATGCGTCTACTTCATAATTGTAGTACTGTTTCGTCCACAACATTCCTGCAAATGCTTGTCGCTGTATATTTTTCTCATCTTCTTCTAAACCTTGAGCATAATCATCATAGAATTCATCGGCTTCTGAAATTCTGTCTCTAAATATTTTTTCGAAACTTTTTTTCTCGAGTGCTTGATCTCCATAATTGCTCCTAGACAATCTCAACCTAATTTCTGTACTTCCTCCTGCAGGAATATCTCGCTTATAGAGTGGTGCGAACTTCGTACCACTTGATCGTTTATCCGTTAGTCTATAATCATCACTGGTCACCGCTTTGTGGAATAAATCTTTTACATAAGGAGATTTATTTGTCACATTATAGAGGTATTTAAAATTCGTTTCGTTTTCTGTGAATAACCATTTTTCAGGTTCGTCGAAATACATGAAGTATTCATCCATGGTCGGATGGGTGGCACGTACCCCACATATCTTTTTACTACGGACCTTTTTAATAATCGGTTTTACAACCTTCTTAAAAGACCATTCATTTCTAAACAAGAGGGTCGGAAGCATGTACAGTTCTGCAGATTCGCGGCCTCGGTTGTGGGCAGTAATTTTTATCTGGATATCGAATTCATCAACTTTGGCGTATTCTATATTGATGTCGAAGTATGCATTATCATCCAGAATGCCTGTGTCTAATAATTCGAACTCAGCATCTTGCTTACCCAGTTCTCTATTCTTCCTGCGCAATTTTTCGTATGGGAATGCTTTATGAGGATACTTGTATAAGTATTTCATATAAGAATGGGTAGGTGTATTGTCTAAGTAGTAGTATAACTCTTTGACATCTTCTCCGTGGTTTCCTTCCGGTCCCGCTAGTCCGAATAATCGTTCCTTGAGGTGATCATCATTTCCATTCCAGAAGGCCATAGAAAAGCACAGCTTACAATAGATATCTGAGATTCCTCCGATTCCATCCTCACCCCATCTATAAACTTTGGATCTAGATTGATCATAGGACAAGTAATTCCATGCATCGCCATTCTCGCTATAATCTTCTCTCACCGTTCCCCACTGACGCTCGCTTAAGTAAGGACCCCATTTATGCCATTTCCTACCTTCGGCATAATTCACTTTCAGCCGGTTCCCTTCTGTCGTTTCCGACTTATATCCTACTCTACTATGTACCATTTTTTTTCTTGATTTTATCTAATCGCTAAATCGCTATAGATAAGAATGCAAAGAAAAGAAATTATTCTCCATTTTACATTCATGGGTATTGCTTATGATGTCATTTCACAGCTATAATTCTTATTGATTTCACAATTTTCTTTATTACCCATGCAATGAATTATATGCATCTAGGTCTTTTTATCGAGCAAGCTTACGCAAAAAAAGAGCAAAAAAACCACTTAAAGCGTTGATTTCCTGCATGTTATTGCCTTCTAAGGACACTTGTATAATAATGGAAAATTATCCGTTTTCACGTTCATACGTGAGTAATGCTTCCTGGATGTTATCATTTAAGTCCTTCTTATTGAAGGGTTTTACTACATAACCATAAGGCCTGGTCAGCTTCGCTTTTTCTAGCGTTACAGAATCTGAATGTGACGTAAGAAATAAGAATGGAATATTGTGGTTTTTCCTTATAAACTGGGCAACTTCAATGCCATTGAGAGATCCCTTAATGGAAATATCTAGAAGTACAATATCTGGATTACTTTCTGAAATAAGGTCTATTGCCAGGTCTCCACTCAGCGTATGTCCCACAACTGTAAACCCCAGTTCTTCAAGATACATTTCTATTTCAGCAGCAATAAGCACCTCATCTTCTACTATAAGAACACCTTTCTTATGCACAACCCCATCTTCCATAGAATACTTTATAACCTTTAAATTTCTAAAATTAACTAAATCTATCGGTAAGCCGGGGTCAGTTCTTACGCGTTTTAAGTTACACGAATTAGTGATTTTCTCCTAAAACCCTCTAAAGTGATTTAAAACTACTTCTCCTCATTGTAAAATATCTTATAAAATTTCCGTCCTTCTTCGTCGGTTCCTTTCTCAATCATACTGCGGTTTCCGTGGACATAGATGTGGAAATTTTTGTCGAGTTTAATAACCGATTTAAAAACCTTCTGATACCGCTTGACCGCTTGTTGCTTCACTTCGAATTTATCGACAAATACCGTTTGCTTTTCTGCCATCAAGTCATCTTGAAACTGTCGAAAATCTTCGATCACCTTTTCATCATAAAATACTTCTTGCTCGTATTCCCCCTTGTCAAATGTTTCCGCACTTTTCATATAGGTCTTGCAGCGATTCATTATCTCTGCTTCTTCCGTACGCTCTATATCGTACAAGGGCTTCAATCGTTCCTTGATGAATTGCTTAGTTGTAAGAATATAATTTTTAGTGTGGTAGTAGTCGTCTGCTCGCTGCTTAACATTGAGAAAAGCCTCTTTCCAGAATTGAGCATCTGATTGTGCACTTGTTCTATCGGCAACACAGAGTCTATAACCATCGTCACCATCCATGTTAAAGATGATACACGCCTTATCTACCTTGCCAGGAAGCATCCCTTCCTCTACTAAAATTTTATCAGACTGTAATTTCAAGAAGGCATCTTTCTCTTCAACCTTGAAGATGCAATAAGCATCTACCATCTGATCGTCTATTAAAAGATCCGACACATATACTTGAAGCAATTCTCCAGGCTTGATCTGTGGGTGACGAGAATTGTTGTATAGATACTTAGATATCGATCCATGCAATTCATTCATTTCATCTCTATCCTGAAATATTTTTTCTGCATATTGATAGAGCGGATTCATCTGAAAATTGCCATCTGAAAAATCGAATGAATAATATTCCGCTTCCTCAAATGCCTTAAACAGAAAATCTTTCAATACGTTCTCGGTTCTTTCATGGAAGGATACAATGCCATTTGCCGAAAGGCGAACATCCTCATTATCCGCATAAGATCCTATGTAATCTATAAAACATCCTTCTACCCTCGCTTCACTATATCGCAGCATATGCTTAGTTTTAGTCACAATTATAAAACATTATACCATGAGATCAGGGACTACTCTACTATTATTGTCGATGATGGTGTATCTATTATCGGGTTGTAATCGGAATGCAACAGAGAAAAAAGGCATCTGCTACAGCTTCGATATCAGGCAGTGTCAGACAGATCTATTCGCCTCAGCGGTAGATGTCGGAGGAGAAAAATCGGCTAGAGAAACCGAAATGAAAAAATGGTTGGAAGGAAAAAACATTGCTGTAAGCAGCATTGAACTAACCTTGAATTTTCACGAAGGTGTCTGTGAAGCTTGTGATATGTGTCCTACCCACGATCGATATTTCATAACATCTTCTAGCATTATTTCAGAAGCATTATCAAGCGATCTCAGATTACTCAATCTAGAACGCATAACTTGCGATTAATCCCCGAGGCATAATAGAAATTATATGGAGCGAAGAAGATTTATACAATATACAGGATGGTTATCTATCCTCTCATCGATTATCGGAATGAAAGAAAATAGACCATTGGTTATGGACATGAAAAAAATAAAACGCGGAGATAAAATCGGCTTGATCACACCGGCGAGCAATATAGAGGAAGACAGAATACAAGTCGCCATAGAGCAGGTAAAATCACTCGGATTCATCCCAGTAGAAGGAAAGTATATCCGGGAGAAATACGGATATCTAGCAGGAACGGATGTCCAGCGTCTTGAGGATTTACATGCTATGTACGCTGATCCAGAAGTAAAAGGTATCTGGTGTATACGTGGTGGTTATGGTTGTACCCGCTTGCTTCCTTACATTGATTTTAAGTTGATTAAGAACAATCCTAAACCGCTCATCGGATACAGTGACATCACAGCACTTCACCTCGCTATATTGCAAGAATGCAATCAAGTAAGTTTCCATGGTCCGAATGCTGGTCCGGAGATGAATGACTACTCATTGGACTATTTCAATCAAGTTTTCTTCGGAACTAAAAAATCCATAGAAGTAAAAAACAATGACATCTATACCGATCACAATTACGATGAAGTAGTTGTCATCCGTCCGGGTCGTGTAGAAGGAAAACTAACGGGTGGAAACCTATCACTCATAGCGGCGATGACTGGTACAGAGTGGCAGATGGAAGGAAAGAAGAAAATCGTCTGTATGGAAGACATCGGTGAAGACACGTATCGTATAGATCGCATGCTTACCCAGGTTATCCAGTCTGGTGCCTTAGAGGGTGCGAGAGGAATGCTGCTCGGCCAATTCAAAAATTGCCACCCCAAGAATCCGAATCGTTCCCTATCACTGATTGAATGTCTGAAGGACAGATTGGTCCCACTCGGAATTCCAGTAATTTATGGCATGTCTTATGGCCATATAAAACACAACTTTACCTTGCCGATCGGAGCAGAGGCTGAGATGTCCACCGAAGAAGCACTGCTGAAAATCAAGCTTGATTTCTGGGATTGATTCAAGAACTGTACGCTTAAGCTAATTACCTGAAAAACTATGTTTTATAAGATGAACGTGTACTTAACTATTGTATTCCTTTTATAAATACGTGTAAAAAACAAAAGTGCCATTAAAATGTATGTATCATTCTATTGCACATTAAAAGTAGGAATTTAATCTTCTAGTCGAGCGGGTTTTCTTTTCTGAAAACTTTAATGAAACTCTGGTATCCTTTCCATATCTAGACACTGCAATATTCACGTTTACATTTTCATTGGGGCTATAATAATATCTCCTCCTTTTAAAATTGATGCTTATAGAATACTCATTGAATTCAGCCCATGGTCCTACATTTTCTTTAAAGGACTCCTTTGAATTTTCAAAAAATTCATGTCCCTCCATTTTAAAAGTAACTATCGCCTTATCATCTAATTGGGTGATAGTAAAACTCTTCATCTCTATATCTTCTAAAACTAATTCCGAAAGCGTATAGCCTCTTGTCTTATGCTTCATCAATTCCGGGAATATTTCCTTGCTATCAGCCGGTATCAATCCATGTATGAATATCAAAGAAAAGTAAAAATGTTTTCTAAGTGCTTGTATCAATTCCATATTAACAACCTAAACCAAATAGCTTATTCTACTCCTTTTAACCAAAATAAATAATTTCAATCTTAAAGTCAAGAATCCATGATGACCTTTTGAATTTTCGATCTATAGATTGAAAATGCACATCATGAAAAACAGAATCATCATTATACTATTTCTATTGCCGTGTATCGGATTTTCTCAGAATGGGTTATCCACTTTTATGGATGGCTATGGAAAAGCCATGAAAGAACACAATTACGAAAAACTCGTAAGATCCATCTATGGGAATGGAGGCATCGGAGGAATAGGAATGGATCGTGCGGTAGACAACTTGCGGGCTTCATTCCAGGGAACTTCAATATCATCATACAATTATGAAGTCCTCTCTACAGTCAAGATGGAAAATCGGATATTTACAGCCATGCGCGTACAATTCCATGTATCAAGTCCATGGGGAAGCCAATTAATGATTACAAAACTAGCCGGAATTAAAGAGAATGGAAAGTGGTATGTAGCCGATGCAGAGCAATGCATATTTACAAGTTTATCTTCCATCATGCCCGCTAGCATCAATAATATCATGTCCATGTACTAAAAGTAAATTTTCCATAATCCTGCATCGTTTCACCCTAGTTGTGATCAATCATTCTACCTTTGTAGGATGACAACAATTAAGAACCAACAAGCCATTCTCGATAAACTGGGAATCGAAGCTTTCAATCTGATGCAAGAATCGGCACACCATGCCATCCATGCATACAAGCAAGTATTGCTTCTCGCTCCTACTGGTTCTGGAAAAACACTGGCATATCTTTTCCCTATAATCCGTGAAATTGATCCGACATTGCAAGCTGTACAAGCAGTCATTATTACGCCCACGAGAGAACTAGCCATACAGATTGAACAAGTAATCCGCGACATGGGAGCAGGTATTAAAGCCCACGCTTTCTATGGAGGACGCTACATGAAAAAAGACCGCGAAGAACTCAAGCATACCCCTTCTATCATTGTAGGCACCCCGGGCAGGATATCAGATCACCTTAAGCGCAATACATTTCAGACCGATCAAGTTTCATTTCTCATCTTAGATGAATACGATAAGTCTATTGAAATCGGATTTCAAGACGAAATGAAATCCATCGTCTCTGGACTCCCTCAGATCAAGAAAAAAATCCTTACCTCCGCTACGAAAGGTTACCAGATTCCAGACTATCTTAAAATAGAAAAACTGCACACCGAGGATCATCTAGGAGATGGAAAGAGCAAGCTGAAAATGGAGCTGGTCATTTCACCTGAAAAAGATAAAATAGATACCCTTGTCGACTTGTTAAGACATCTAGGAAATAAGTCAGGCATCGTTTTCTTAAATTTTAAATCATCCATAGACCGCGTAAGCAGCCACTTAACCTCAGAAGGAATTCCACACGGAAAATTCTATGGCGGCATGGAACAGAGGGACCGAGAACGTTCTCTGATAAAGTTTAGGAATGGCACGCACCATATCTTACTTGCAACGGATCTTGCTTCCAGAGGAATCGATATCCAAGAAATGGATTTTATCATCCATTATCATCTGCCCCTGCGGGCAGAAGAATTTACCCATAGAAATGGACGTACCGCCAGAATGAAAAGCGAAGGAACAGCTTATGTTCTAAAATACGTACAAGAAAACCTGCCTGAATTTATTCCAGGACTGAGAAAATTAAAACTCACAAAACAAGAAGTCGCGCTCTCCAGCGACTGGTCTACAGTTATAATCAATGGTGGTAGAAAAGATAAAATATCTAAGGGTGACATCGTCGGAAGCCTGATTAAGATTGCTGGTCTATCTAAAGAAGACATCGGCATGATCGAACTGAAGACAGATTGTGCTTTTGTGGCTGTTGCTGCTAACAGACTGGAGCAAGTAATGCAGAAGTTAGACAACAATAGAATCAAGAAGAAAAAGGTACGTGTCAACTGGATTTAAAATACGATTAAAAAACAACCATGAATCAATCTTTTTTTCAGATGGCACTTGTTGTTGCCGATTACGATGAAGCCATAGCATTCTATACAGAGAAGATGAAGTTTTCTTTACTGGAAGACACTACCCTTTCCGAAACGAAAAGGTGGGTGCGTGTGCAACCTCCTGGAGATGGCAAAGGAGCATCGTTACTCCTTGCCCAGGCTGCCAGCGAATCTCAGAAAGCAGCAATCGGTAACCAGACGGGCGGCCGCGTGTTCTTATTTATGCATACGGATGATTGTGATCGAGATTATGATTATTACAAGTCCCAGGGAATAAAGATTGTTCGCGAGCGTACAGAGCATGATTATGGAAAGGTCTTCGTCATTGAAGATCTGTATGGAAACTTATGGGACATCATACAGCCTCCTTCACTATAGTCTGAAAAAATCAATTTGTCTATAAGTTATTTGCTGTATTGCCTTCGTTTTTTAATTCAAAATTAAAGTCATCAGCGATTATATATGAGCAATTTCCTAATGATCCTTCTGAAGTTATAAATGGATCTCTAAACAACATTACTTTTGCGTCAGGAGTGTTCGTCCATCTTTTTTGTCCTTCTGATTTTACTTTTAAAATCTTGGATGATATTCCATAATTTAAAAGAATAGGTGCGACCATTCCGAACAGTTTTTGATTGCTAAAAAATAGTCTTTTCCCTTCACTGTTTTTTAGCTCCTTTGATATGGGGTTGGTTTCAAATTTCACAAAACCACCGAAATCATTTAAGTATAAGGTTGCTAATTCTCCTACCAAAGAATTCTTAGCTGATGGCTTTAATTCGTCCATTCCTCCTAGTTCGGCTTCTATTAAATCGTACTTGTAATTCCATAACAAAGGATGATCTTTTTTAATCTCAATATTAAAATAAGGTTTATATGATATACCAATCAGGTTATGATATTGTCTTAATCCTATGATTTCAATTTCCCAATTTTCATTTATTAGTTGATCATCTGATATTGTCAGTGATAATTTCAATTCATTAGAAATAAAAGAATTGTTTGTAGCTTTTACTTCACTTGTTTTTAGGTAGCAATTTTTGTACTTACCCGTTTTAATATTTTCGATAAATTCTCTTTTCAACTTTCTGATTGACGTTTATTAATTGTTTTTATAAAGATAACGATTCACTAGCAAGGGAAATTGATTCGTCTAGGATAATCTTGTCTTCAAGTTAATGGAGGTTTAAAAATATACACTGTTGATCTCATTATTGTAACAACCCATAAGAGAAAAAGCTCACCAGATTCTAATCTTTATCGCAAAATTGAAGTTATCTTATAAATCCATCTCCTATGCCAGAATTACCTGAAGTAGAAAC
>CALIQO010000556.1 GCA_938044055.1 uncultured Saprospiraceae bacterium | reverse complement strand
AAGCATTGTATTTCCGATTTTTACTACCACAGAGCCGTGTGCTTGTGTGGCTAATTTCCCTGTTTCTATTATAACTTCTTGTCCGTCCGGGAGATTGAATGAAACGGAAGTAGGAATGATGTTCCCCATAATTAATTCTTCTTCTATTATGTAATGAATGTATATGTATTACTTCACAATAAGACGAAATAGAATAATATGGAGGTTTCTGAGAGAAGTCTTATTGTAAAATAAAAATCGGGAGTTGAGCCTTTCTCAACTCCCGAAGGTGTTTTTATTTTCTAATGTTAAGCTTCTCAATTAAGCTTCTGTACTTAGTAATATCCTTCTTAGAAAGGTATCTAAGTAGTCTTCGTCTTTTTCCTACTAAGGTAAGAAGTGCTCTTCTGCTTGAGTGATCTTTCTTGTTGTCTCTTAAGTGATCAGACAATGCTTGGATTCTGAATGTGAATAATGCTACTTGACCTTCTACAGATCCAGTGTTAGCAGCAGTTCCGCCGTGCTCAGCGAAAATTTCTTGAATTTTTTCTTTCGGTAAGTAAGTTGCCATTTTTAAATTTTAAATGTTACCAATGTAACGATTACGAAAATACGTTATTAGCGGCGGCAAAAGTAACCTTATTTATTGAGAATTAGTGGTTTTATCACCTATTTATTGCAATGAAACGGTGTAGGTATCTAAAGTAGTATGATTTTCTAGATAAACCAAGGTGAAAAACATGCGTATACACAACTTTTAACCCCTAGACTACCTTCTACCGAGCTCAACTACTTGGGCATCTTTTATATCGCTTCCATCTATAGTGAAACGAAGAATGGTGCGGATTTTATGCCACCCTATCTTGCCATACGCTCCTGGATTCATGTGCAACAATTCAAGCTTCTTGTCGTATAATACCTTGCATATATGAGAATGTCCGCATATATATAACTGTGGCTTTTCTTCTTGTAGTAGGCCATATACCCGTTTCGTATATCTACCCGGATATCCACCGATATGGGTCATAACAACCTTTACTTCTTCACAATGAAATACTTGATTAAGCGGATACTCTGCTCTGACATCTTTACCATCTATGTTTCCATAAACTCCTATGATCGGCCACTGATCTTTAATCGCATCGATGCTCTCTAGTGAACCTATATCTCCCGCATGCCAGACTTCGTCTACTTCTTCCAAGAATGGAATTATTTCATCTGCGGAGTGGCTGTGGTTATCTGATATGAGAGCGATTCTCTTCATGTCTTTCTTGATCTATTGCTGAAATAATTGAAAAACATAAAACTACACTATTCTGTAAAAATCACTAAACCTACTTCTCGGTTCTGAATTAAAATATAAATTGACAACCTTATTAAAAAAAGAAACCGGGAAGGAATCGATTAAAAACCTTACCCGGATCTACCCAGAATCATTTAGAACGCATCACTGCGTTAAATGAAATTTTTCACCATCTATGGGATATCCAAGTGATTCAATAACTGGTTATTAAATCACTGAATAATCTTAATCCATGATGATCATCTTTTTCGTTTCGTTTAAGTCTCCATAGTTTACTGTATAGTAGTATATTCCTGTAGCAGGAACATCGTTTCGATCTACTGTTATGGCATTGAGTCCTCTAGAGTACTGAGCCGTATTATTGAATATTTCCTTTCCACCTAGATCATATATGCTTACAGATACTTGACCTTCTTGAGGGATGAAAAAGGATATCTGTGATTGCTGCTGGAATGGATTAGGTGCATTCTGTAACAATGAAAAACCACCTTGTTCTTTTTCATTTTCCATGACAACAAGATCTGCTGAAAGTACTTCTCCATCTTGAGTGTAAGCTTCCGCTCTTGTAATATCAGAAGTCATGGACAACTGGGTAACGTCGACCTTCCCCTTAACAGTAAGGGTAAATAAATCTTCAGATTGAGGAGCATATCCCGCAGGCGCATCCCAGCTAAATGTCAGCTGACCTTGCGTTAAATTCTGCATACCGAAGTGTGTAGGTGACACATCGATGCCTTGCGGAACGATATCTATAAGCTCTATACGCTGACCTAGGTCTAGGGTAAATTGACTGCCTATTAAAACATCGCTTTCGTTAGATGAAAAGGTGATTTTAGTAGCGCCCTTTACGTAACTTATCGATGCTTGAAATCCATACTTATCCACAGATCTATTCGTAACTTCTTTATGTCTAACATTAGCCGTAGCTGTGCCATTGACATCACCGGTCTTTACAGCCGTGAAGTTCATATCTTCTAAATCGAGATAGTTGTCCTTAATCATGATATCTTCTACGAAGTCAAATGGGTTACCATCTTCTTCGAAAACATAGTCCGTCGGAATAAACCTCCAGGAATTATTCTGCTTGAAATCGTTCTGAACTCCGAGGATCAATTTTCTTAATTCTATAAGATCTATAGCAGATACTTTATTGTCATTATTAATGTCTGCAGCTATCATCTTATAAGGCGTATCAAGATCAACCATTCCCAGCAAGTGCTGCTGAATCATAACCAGATCTAAAGTAGATACTCCATTTAAAGGATCAACATCTTTAGTAGGAAGGATACTGTAAGTATCATACAGCTCTGCATTTGCGAAAGCGTAATCACCTGACTCATCCGTTTTATTCATCAAGTAATCTTCTATACTCATATTCTCCATCATGACATCGACATCCATCAACCCTTCATTGTACTCATTGACAATGTTGCCAGCTATGGTTCTATTTCTTACAACATCTGGACAAGCCCTATTTGATGGACTATCCTGAAGAATCAAGTCCACATCACAATAGGCATAATTTCCAGATTCATCGATAACGAACATCTTAAGTGGAATCCTAGCCGCTACCCCATTAGGAACATCAGAACAATCGAAAAACATAGACGGTGTATTACC
>CALIQO010000555.1 GCA_938044055.1 uncultured Saprospiraceae bacterium | reverse complement strand
CAGCAACCCATATATAGTGCACAGAAAATTGATGCATTCCTAAGTGTAAACAATTAAAACCTCGGAAAAAGATAAACACTTAAAGTAGGCTATGAATGCAGTTATAGAAAAATGCATATCAATTCTAAGCATCCTACTTCTAAAATCATAAAAAAAGAAAAGGCAACTGAACTGTTTCAGCTGCCTTTCTTGAAGTTGAATTACTATTAATTTTTATCCTTTCACTGTCTTAATTATGGAAGCAGCTACTTTGTATGGATCTGCATTTGATGCAGGTCTTCTATCTTCTAACCATCCTTTCCAGTCGTTTTCAACGGCTGCAATAGGAATTCTTATCGATGCTCCTCTATCAGAGATACCATAAGAGAATTTATCTATTGATTGCGTTTCATGGAGTCCTGTTAATCGCTGTTTATTGTCAGCACCATATACAGCTATTGCTGCGTCGATTCTATCTTGTGGAGCGAACTTCTCACAGATTTCAAAGAAAGCTTCTTTATTCCCAGCCGTTCTTAAAACAGTATTAGAGAAGTTAGCATGCATTCCTGAACCGTTCCAGTCTCCTTTTACAGGCTTCGGGTGTAGATTTACTCTTACTCCATATTTTTCAGCAACTTTCTCAAGGAGGTATCTAGCAGCCCATACTTGGTCACCTGCTTCTTTAGCTCCCTTAGCGAAAACCTGATATTCCCACTGACCTTTCATTACCTCAGCATTGATACCTTCTATATTAATATCAGCATCAATACAGTAATCCATATGCTCTTCTACAATTTCTCTTCCCACTGCATTCTCTGCTCCTACTGAACAGTAGTAAGGTCCTTGCGGTGCAGGAAAATATCCCTGAGCAGGAAATCCTAGTGGAGAATGGTGTACGATATCCCAGAATACATATTCTTGCTCAAACCCAAACCAAAAATCGTTGTCATCATCATCTATCGTAGCACGGCCATTAGACGCATGTGGATTTCCTTCAGAATCCAGTACCTCACAGATAACTAAATATCCATTTCTACGGGATGGATCGTGAAATATTCTAGCTGGCTTCAGAAGACAATCAGAAGATCCACCTGGAGCTTGATTGGTTGAAGAACCATCGAAAGACCAGACAGGTGCTTCCTCTAGTTTTCCCGTAAATTTAGATGCATCTAGAATCTTGGTTTTGCTCCTCATCTGTTGAGTCGGAATCGTCCCATCTAACCATATGTATTCGAGTTTTACTTTAGCCATATCCTGGAGTACTTTTAACTATTTTTAAAATGGTTTTAATAATGACCACAAATTTAAAATCACAGATACTTTCATACAGAGCAACATTCTGAATCATTGTTACATTCAATAGGTATTATCATATATAACCAACTGATTATCAGAACTAAACAAAACAATAATTGCTACCTCTATAAATTTGCGTAAGCACCAGTATAGCCTACATTATGTTCAATATTCACAGTGTAAGACCTGAAATGTAGATTATCTTAAGAAATAAGGCCCTCATTCCAGAATTAAATTCTAATAAGTCATCTGTATAATCCATGTGGATTATGGTTTTTCTTTATAACTTTCCAGTTCTATGAGAATATTGATTTTAATATGTCTTTTTTCTACTGGTTTATATGCTCAATCTGATTCTATCTATGTCATCGATGCGATTGATTTAGAAAACATAGTTGAAAATCAAGAAATAGAAGGTGACGTCAATATAGAATATGCCCTTGATGAATTGGTTGAATTTTTCAAAAATCCTCTAGATCTTAATATAGCGGATTACAATCAATTAGAGTCTCTCAACCTACTTCATGAATCTCAGATACTTTCTTTACTAGATTATAGAGAAAAATATGGACCTCTTGTATCTATATATGAGCTTCAAGCCATTCCTCAGTGGAACATTCTTACCATACGGCGTGTACTTCCTTATGTAAGTGTCAATAGCAATCGAATCAATTTTATAAAATTTAAGGACATGGCTACCAGCGGTGACCATACTGTATTTCTTAAGTTAAAACGTGTAATTGAAGACAGGGCAGGTTTTATAGAAGGTGTTAATCCAGAATATCTGGGTGACCCCAATCATCTTACGATCAGATACCGATATAATTATGGCAACAAATTAAGATGGGGGCTTACTGCCGAGAAGGATGCTGGCGAGCAATTTTTTACTGGCAACAATCCACAAGGTTTCGATTATTATTCTGGGTTCGTCTACCACTATGATTCAGATGCGAGATTGAGAACCATCGCTGTAGGAGATTACAATATAAGTTTGGGACAGGGATTAATTGCCCACAATGCATTCGGTTCAGGGAAGTCGGCACAAGTGATGAATACGAAGAAAGGAGGAAGGGTTCTGAAACCTTACAGCTCTGTCAATGAAGTTAATTTTCTTAGAGGTGGAGGTCTTGAATACCTAATCAATGATAATCTATCTGTCGTATCATTCGCTTCAAGAAAAAAAGTAAATGCCAATCTTCTTCAGGACACAATCATTGATACTGGATTCGAATCATTTTCTTCAATCGTTGCTACTGGATTTCACAGAACAGCCCTAGAACAAGAAAAAAAATCCACCATCGATCAGACCGATTATGGTGGGCGGATAAATTATAAAAAAGGGAGTTTTTCGCTTTCTGCAAATGGCAAGACTACCCTATTCAGCAAGTCCTTAGATTTAAGAGATGCGCCTTACAGAGCATTTTCCTTTGAGGGAGATCAGCTGACCAATGTAAGTATCGATGCTGGTTATAGGTATCAAAATTTCAATTTCTTCAGTGAGGGTGCGCGAAGTAACAATGGAGGTCAAGCGCTGGTTATGGGCGTTCAATCCTCTCTTCATTCAACTGTAGACTTGACTGCCATCTACAGAAACTATGGTGCAGATTATCAAGTGCTTAACGCAAATGCTTTTGCAGAATCCAGCAATCCTATAAACGAAAAAGGACTTTATATCGGTGCGCAATACCGACCCAATACAGAGTGGACAGTTTCTGCTTATCACGATTCTTGGAGGCATCCATGGCTTAGGTTCAGAGTCAGTGCTCCTTCTTCTGGAGCAGAATCCTTCTTCAGAATTGACTATAAGAAGAAAAGAAAATACAGCGCCTACTTACAATACAAGTATGAAACCAAGGAGATTGACTCTTCAGTTGAAGCCGCTACCAGACCGCTGACATCTAGGGTTCAGCATAGGGTAAGGATACACCTCAGCAACCAAGTATACAAGGGATTAGAACTCAGGAACAGGGTTGAATTTTCATCTGCAGACCTTAATGAAACGTTTTCTACTGGATGGTTACTTTATCAAGATGTAATATGGAAGCCAGTCGGTCGTCCATACTCTTTCAGTACACGGTTCGCAATATTCGATACAGACAATTTCGATACTCGAATTTATGCTTTTGAGAATGATA
>CALIQO010000554.1 GCA_938044055.1 uncultured Saprospiraceae bacterium | reverse complement strand
AGTGAATCTGGTTCAAGGTTTCATGTCTGATAGTTTGTGTCTGTTTCTGTTTTCTTCTTTGCGTTTGTCTTCTTCTTCATGCTTTCTTTGCCACCGAACATATAGACGAAACCTAATCCATAATGGAGGTTGGTACGGTTTTCACCAAATGAGTGCCTGTACTCAGCTTGAACATTCATATTAAGATTGTCATCAACCTTAAACTGAAGTCCTGCTCCTACAGGTACTTGAGCATTAAACTCTCCTTCCGACTCTAGGACTCCTCCTATCCCACCTAGGATATAAGGTAGCACTTTAAAATCAGGCTTATAAAATTGATACTGTACTTGTACGTCCAGTCCCATTATTCTTTTATGTGATTGAAAAACCTCATCGTGGCTATTAACAACTCCGAATTTAAAGGGTATAACCAGATTTATGTTCTGATTGATATTCTTATGGAGTCCGATTTCGAAACCGGGATGATTGTCTTTAAGTGCTGAAAAGCTTCCTCCATTGAGCGATTGATAATCCATCATCAATGCTTTAAAGGAGATTCCTAGCGGCTGATCGGTGCGCTGAGCTTGTAGCTGCACACAGGCTAAGAATATAAATACGATGATTCCTACTGAATTCCTCTTCATTATTAAAAAATTATTGACGTCAAGTTAATGTTGGCATTAACATATCAAAAGTAATACTAATATTTAACATTACTCATTAATAAGTTAATAAATATAATAAAATATTATAATATGACACAGTTGAACATTCTACTGATCATATAAAAACAACAATACTATTAGTTGGGAATGGATATTGAATAGGACTCAAAGATAGTATTCTACCTTAGAATCGCTCTAAAAACAATATATAAATATAGAATATTGTAATAGCATCTATAATAATGAAAACACCTTACACCTGTTTCTACTTGCGATGGGGCGGTTTATAACTGCTCTTCAGAGCAACCGTATTATTAAAAATGACTTTCTCAGATGTGGAAGTAATATCCTTGATATAATAACCTTTTCTCATGAACTGCAAGTGAGTTTCTGTATCTACATCATTGAGGAATGGCTCCATTACTGCTTTGTCATTTACAGAAAGAGAATCTTTATTAAAATAATCTAGAATATCTTTCTCGTCATCGCTGGTAGGGTCTGGAACAGTAAACAATTGGCCATATTCCCTAATCTCACAAGGGATGCAATTCTCCGCTTCTACCCAGTGTAATACACCTTTTGATTTTACACCTGAATTGTCTTGTCCACTTTTACTATCCGGATAATAGGTACACTTTACTTCGATTACTTCCCCAGCTTCATTCTTTATCGCTTTTTCACAATGAACAATATAAGCATGCTTGAGTCTTACATTTCTCCCTTCCGAAAGTCGATAATACTTCTTAGGTGCATTCTCCATAAAGTCTGCACGCTCTATGTAAAGCTTTCTACTGAAAGGCATATCTCTTGTTCCTGAATTTTCATCCTCAGGATTATTATCCCCTTTCATCATTTCAGTCTGGCCCTCTGGATAATTCGTAATGGTAAGTAGTAGCGGATCAGACACTACCATTACTCTTGTAGAAATCTTATTGAGTTCATCCCGCACACAAGATTCTAGCAAGTCAATTTCGATTAAGTTTTCTCTTTTTGTCAATCCCACTTTATCACAGAAAACCCTCAGAGCTGCAGCAGGAAATCCTTTTCTTCGCATAGCTGAAATGGTAGACATACGTGGATCATCCCACCCGCTTACTAAGCCTTCCTCTACCAATCGTTTTAGTTTCCTCTTACTAGTAATCATGTATTCTACATTCATCCGAGAGAATTCAATCTGTCGAGAAGGATATATCTCTAGGTTCTCTATAAACCAATTGTACAAATCTCGGTGATGCCTAAATTCCAGTGAGCAGAGAGAATGTGTTATTCCTTCTATGGCATCAGATTGTCCATGTGTGAAATCATACAGCGGATATATACACCATGCATCTCCAGTGCGATGGTGATCCTCTTTCTTAATTCTATACATCAGTGGATCCCTCATAAGAAGATTAGGGTGAGCCATATCTATTTTAGCTCTTAGCACTTTGCTCCCATCTGGAAACTCCCCTTGCTTCATTCTGTTGAACAGATCAAGGTTTTCTTCAATAGTCCTATCTCTATACTTTCCATTTATTCCAGGTTCAGTGGTTGTCCCTTTCTCGGCAGCAATTTCTTCAGGTGTAGAATCATCCACATAGGCTAAGCCTTTCTTTATAAGCATAAGGGCCATATCGTACAGCTGCTGAAAATAATCACTAGCGAAAAACAACCTATCTTCCCAATCGTATCCAAGCCATTTAATATCATTTTTTATGGCATCTACATAGGTTGTGTCTTCTGTGGTAGGATTGGTATCATCGAACCTTAGGTTCGTAACCCCATCATATTGCTTAGCCAGTTCGAAGTTAAGGCAGATAGCCTTACAATGTCCTATGTGCAGAAAGCCATTAGGTTCAGGTGGGAATCGCGTATGTATCGACGCGTGTTTTCCAGATTCTAAATCACTTTCTATAATCTGCTCTATAAAGTTCTTGCTCTTTCTTTCTTCCACGGTGTAATGAATAATTGATTAGACTAAATTACATTCTTTCTGGCATTTCGATGCCTAGCAGTGTCATACCAGTCTTGAGTACGTCACCTACTTTCTTGATTAACAACAATCTAAAGTTCTTGTCAGCTTCGTTTTCAGCCCCTAAAATTCTAAAATCATGATAATACCTATGAAAAGTTTTAGCTAGATTATAGACATAGTTAGCTATAGTTGAAGGATCATACTTCTCAGCCGCTTCATGTATAACAGAAGGCAACGATGCTGCATCTTTTATCAACTTCTTCTCAATCTCGTCGAGCGCATAATCAGGAACTTGTGTAGGCATTTCCCCCTCTACTTTTCTCAATATAGATTGGATTCTTACATAAGCATTCTGGATGTAAGGGCCAGTCTGCCCTTGCATGTCTACCGATTCTGCTGGATTGAAAATCATTTTTTTCTTAGCCGTCACCTTAAGAATAAAAAACTTCAAGGCTCCTAATCCGATCTTCTTCAATATGTCATTCTGCTCTTCAATGTCCACTCCTGGCACACCTCCTCTTTCTTCAGTAGAGCCTCTTGCTTCACTGATTACTTCTTCATACAGATCATCAGCATCTACCACAGTACCTTCTCGAGATTTCATTCTACCCGTAGGCAATTCCACCATTCCATAAGACAAGTGATGTAAGTCTTCTGCATAAGGCTCTCCCATCTTTTTTAAAATTTCGAAAAGAACCTGGAAGTGATAGTCTTGCTCATCTCCTACTGTATATACCATCTTATCTATTCCATAATCCTTATGTCTCTGGATAGCTGTACCGACATCCTGTGTCATGTACACACTTGTGCCATCACTCCTGAGCAATATCTTCTGATCATAGCCCTCATCTTCTAGATCAACCCAAATACTACCATCTTCTTTTTTATAGAAAAGTCCTTTTTCTAAACCCTGGTAAATATTCTCTTTACCCAGCAAGTAAGTCTGAGATTCATAATAAAGTATGTCAAATGTAACACCTAGTTTTTCATAAGTGTTATCAAATCCTCCATACACCCATCCGTTCATCTTTTTCCACAAGGACAGTGTTTCTTCATCTCCTGCTTCCCATTTCAACAACATTGCTTTGGCCTCGTTACCTAGCTTACTTTCATTATTGAAATAGTCGTTCTTATACCTCTTATAAAAAGCATCCGGCTCTTCATTCTCTTTTTTATGATTCTCGAAGGAACTCAGACCCGCATCTGAATGCTGCCATTCGGCATATTCTTCTTTTATTTTTTTGTCAAACTTTACATAATAATTACCTACTAATAAATCACCCTTTATCCCTAAGGACTCTGGTGTTTCTCCGTTTCCATACTTAGACCAAGCAACCATAGACTTGCATATTGCTATGCCTCTGTCGTTGATTATCTGGGTCTTTATTACTTCATATC
>CALIQO010000553.1 GCA_938044055.1 uncultured Saprospiraceae bacterium | reverse complement strand
AATCTGACATATGTGATCTAGATGATCGATGACATGCGATAAGGTTACCGGTGTATGCTGAGGGTGGGAGACTCCTCTTTGCCATTCTGGAACAATCATCCACGCATCCAGAGCTACACCTATCACTCCGTTTCTTTCAACAATAATTCTGATCTGCTCATCCGTAAATTGCCTGTTGTGGTTTACAAGCTTACGACAATTGTTATGACTTGCCCAGATTGGTCCACGGAAGACATCTATGGCTTCCCAGAAACTGGTATCGCTGAGGTGGGTTACATCGAGTACCATATCTAGTTCATCCATGGTTCGAAGCAGTATTTTTCCTTTATCGCCTATAGTACCGTCACTATCTGTACCATAGGCATATGTACCTGGTCCGTAATGAGCAGGTCCGATGGCTCGGAGTCCTTCATCATACATGGTATGTAAGTGATCCATAGAGATTATAGAATCTGCCCCTTCAAGACTGAGGATGTATCCGATCGGATTCTGATCAACATCTGAAGCCCAATCCTCTAGATGGTTTTCTAAATCAGAGAGACTTCTGATCTGGGATAGATGATTTTTTCGTTCCATTTCGCGGTACCAACTAAGCTGTGCTTGTGTCATCGCCCAGGCTTGTTCAGGAGAATTCCATCCACCTAGAGGATGCGTCGGTTTAGCATATCGAGCGATAAGCGTGGCAATACATAATCCGATATTACTTGATCTCATCTCTGGAAAACATACTGTATTATTCCCTCTATCTGGCTTGTCTGTAAGTAAGGATTCTCTTTTTCTGATTTCGTTTAATGGTTGCGTTAAATCGCGATTCCACTCCATCGCATTCATACTGAGATCAAGGTGGCCGTCTACTATGAGGGGAAGCTTACTCATATGGTTATCTTTCTGTCACGTGCGATTACCTTCCACTGAGCTATAATTTTATCTTTCTTACATACATGTATTTCATTGTATAATGCTACTGTAGGACATATATGATAGGGATAAGCATACAACAGTTGCCCTACCTTTAGCACATCCGGATCGCTAGATTGTATTACGAGGTGTTCTTCACTGTGGCCTATCTGTTTTAAGTCTAAATCAGAGAGAAAATCAACTCGAGGAAAAGGCATTTCACTTGCTACACTTTTATGACCTAAGTCTAGGCAATACGTATATGAATCTATTTTGGAGATTACTCGAGAAGCAAGTATTGCTGCTTTCTTAAAAGGTAATTCGGGATAGTCACCGGAATATCTTACATCCCAAAACACGAATGTACCAGGGCTGCATTCTACATTATGGTATTGTGCATGTACAGAGAATGATGGGCTTCCGCCAGCTACTAAGGTCATGGGCAGACCATGAGATTCTATTTCATTCTTTAATTGTATTACACTTTTAAATGCTTGGGTACTTTCAGATATTCTGTCTTCAAGATCTGACATTCTGATATGCCCATCATAACAATGAAGCCCTTGTATATGGATACCATTTAGATCTTTACATTTAAGAAATAATTCTCTTGCATTCTGAGGGGATATTCCAGACCTATTTTGTCCCACATTTAGATCAAAAAATATATTGAGACGTTGATTTTTCTTATCACATTGTTCGCTGATGAGTAAAGCTGAATCTATATTATCAACAAGCACATTAAAGGTGGTTTCTGGAAATTTAAGTTGTAAAAGTAGAATCCGATCAATTTTAGGTCCTTGAGGCTGATAGGCAAGAAGGACGTCATCAGCACCTGCCATACCCAGCATTTCTGCTTCCGGGATGGTAGCACACTTAAATTTAGTTATTCCAGCAGCTAACTGCATTTTAGCCACTTCTAAGATTTTATGTGTTTTTGCATGTGGTCGTAATCGATCTACTCCACCTGCATATCGGATAGCAGCTTCAATATTGTCTTGAACTATATCTTGATCTATGATAAGTGCTGGGGTATCTATGTGCGTTATATTGAGGTCTTTCCAGCTCATAGGCGTAACATAAATTGCGCTTCAATTTCTACAGGAATATTATCTGGTAGCGATCCCATTCCTACTGCACTGCGTACGCCGATTCCGTTTTCAGGCCCCCAGATGTCAGAGAATAATTCACTGCACCCATTGATTATATAAGGATGCTTTTCAAATTCTGGTACACAGTTAACCATGCCTAAGACTTTTATAACTCGACTTATCTTATCCAGACTCCCTAGGTTATCTTTTAAGGTGGCAAGTATCGCTAAGCCTACTTGGCGGGCTGCTTGTTTTCCTGACTCGATATCCATGTCAACACCTATTCTACCTATAATGAGGCTACCATCTTCCTGTACTGTCCCATGGCCCGAAACATATACCATGTTATCAAGTTGTAAGAAGGGTTTATATACGCCTAATGGCTTAGGGGGTGGTGGTAAAGTGAGACCGAGAGCTTCTAATTTTTTTTCTGGTGACATGTAGAAGGTATTAATTTTTTTTGTAATTATAGTTCTGTAGGAATCTCTTTTAAATAAACTGGTTCAATAACAATACGCCGATTATTCCAGCGCATGAAACTATGGTCTCCATCACAGTCCATGTTTTAAAAGTATCCTTTACACTCATATTAAAATATTCTTTAAATAACCAGAAGCCTGCATCATTGACATGAGAGAACATAAGACTTCCAGCACCTGTTGCAAGAACCATCAGATTAGGGTCAGCGCCTGTCAGGGAAATCAACGGTTCTACTATCCCTGCACTTGTCAGTCCAGCTACGGTTGCAGAGCCCACACAGACTCTTATAATGGCAGCAATTCCCCAGGCAAGTATCAGAGGAGACACAGCTATGTTTTTCAATTGTTCTCCTATATATAAGCTGACTTCACTCTGCACAAGTATTTCTTTTAAAGCTCCAGCACCAGCAATAATGAGAAGTATCATGGCTATCCCCTTTACCGCATCTAGTAAGCTTTTAGAGACTGTCTCCATTTTCTTGTTCTGGAAGATGCCTAAGGAAAGTATGGCTACAAGAATTGAGATAATCATAGCAATTACGGGATCTCCTATAAAATTAACGAAAGGATAAATCTCGTTTTCTTGTGTAATGAAAAGTTTTATAAAAGCCGCTCCAGCTAAGAGAATTACTGGCAGCAAGGCTGAAACCAAGCTATTAGCAAGGCTAGGCATTTCAGCATCTGTATACTGCTTACTACTGAATAATGAAGTCAGAGGTTTAGGATTATATTTTTTCAATGTCTGAGCGAATACGGGTCCTCCTAATATGATGGCAGGTATGGCTACGATAAGGCCATATAGAATGGTCAAGCCTATGTCTGCACCATAACTTTCTACCAGCGCAGTAGGTGCCGGATGTGGAGGCAGATAACCGTGTGTAACACTCAGCGCTGCAAGCATGGGGAGACCTATAAATAATAGCGGTAGTCGTGTACTTGCAGCTATGGTAAAAACTAGTGGCAATAGGATGACGAATCCTACTGAATAGAACATCGGAATTCCAACAATAAAACCTGTCAGCACGACGGCCCATTGTATATATTTCTTAGGAAATGTGCGTATAAGACTATCTGATATTTTCTGTGCAGCTCCGCTGTCAGCAACTAACTTTCCTAGCATGGCTCCAAACCCTAGTATGACAACAAGGAAACCTAATGTTCCGCCTATGCCTTTCTGTATGGCTGCACTTATGGTGTCCATAGGCATTCCGAGTGCGATACCAAGACCCAGTGAAACCAATATGAAACTCAAGAATGTATCTAGTTTTACAATACCTATCAGTAGAATTAAAATGGCAATTCCTATGAGCACTGTTATGATGGGCATATCTGAAGTTGTCTAAACAATGTAAGGTTTAGTTTCGGTTTCTCATCATATTATGAATCCGATTTTAATAGTAAAAAATGACCTGCATTTTATTTGTGTGGGTTAGGGAATAGAAAATCCCTGAATTTTTTCTTGTAAGTGAAAACTTAGACCTATAATAGAAAAAAGCGACTCTTAAGGTTAAGGGTCGCTCAGTTCTTGGTTATTAAAACGGTAATGCCTCTGTTTTATAAAAGGCTATTTGGTTTCACCCAGTTCAGATGAAAAGTATCTGATCATGGAGGTGATTTCTACGTCTACTTCTAGTTCTGGAGACATTTCAAACAGTAAGGTATGTTGACTAATGTCTTCTGCCAGCGCTTCCTCTAAAATGGAAAGCCCTGCTTTTCTTTCTTTTAAGAACATCATGGTGATTGCTCTACAGTACAATAAGTCCGCACCGAATGTATAATCTTCTGCTTCGTCTAGAATGCATAATGCTTCATTGTATAAGCCGAGCTTCAATAAGAACATAGCGTATTCTGACCAGTAGTTAGATTGTTCAGGTCCACTTTTAGTTGCCTTATTAAAGTTAACTGTAGCCTTGGTATAGTTTTCAACTTTTACATATGCTTTAGCAAGACCGAAGTAATATTCTTCACATCTCTCATCAAGGCTCACCGCCTTATGAAAAGCATTAATCGCTGAGTACCAATTCTCTTCTGATGCATAACACTCTCCAAGCGTAAAGTAAGCGTCATCATTGTATGGATCATACTTTATACTCTTAGAAAGTAAGTGCTTAGAAAGCTTAATGTTTCCTAACTGGAACTGACACCTAGCCATATTAACTATGTAGTCGCTCTCAGGTCCAAACATGACATTAGCTTCTTCGAAGATGTTATAAGATCGCTCGTATAGTTTTTCTTGAAAACAAAGTTCAGCGCAATCTATATATCCGTTTTCGAATTGATCATTAATTAGAAATGAATACTCAATGGCATTGATGGCTTTCTCATATTCTCCTAGATAATTGTATGCATGGCCTAGGTTGTACCAAGCCATGTAACTATAAGGTTCTTGATTAAGTAGTCTTTCTAGAAAGGTTATGCTTTCTTCGTATTTTCTAGATAGTTCTGTACAGAGAAGCATTCTTTCCAGTGCTTCATCATTTTTAGGATTGATGTGAAGTGATTTTTTCAACACTTCATACATCATTTCGTAGTCCTTCATGGTTTCATAGATGTAGGATTCGCAGATTAGTAATTCTGAAAGATCAGAAGACATCACGCGAGTCTTTATACTTGATAAAATCTCAAGAGCTTCTGTATGCTTAGCAAGAAGACTTAAAGCCCTTGCTTTTAATATCAGCACTTCGAATTCTCCAGGAGCAACAACTTCAGCATCATTTAATGCGTTTATGGTCTGCTCCAGTTTTCCTGAATTTAATAATAACCTAGCTTTAAGGATATAAAAATCAGATCTATATCTATATTGTTCTAGCGCAAGTTCCACGACGTCAAGCGCCTTGTCCCATTGTTTCTCACCATCGTAATACTCAATAAGTTGTAGATAGGTTTTCTCACCTAAATACTCAATTTTTCCATTTTCGAATCTGGTCTCAAAATCATTTACCAAATTCATTAATGCTAGGTCCCGTTTTGTCCTGTGTTCCATATAAAATTACTGTATGGGATTATATGACACGCCAAATATAATTATTATGACTTCATAAAGAACTTACAGAAGAATAATTTTATCCACATTCTTAAAAAAAACATATATAATATTTTATGTGTATAAAACTCACATTATGAGTTGTTTATATATGGTATGGGAAAGGTGAGTATGTATAACCCTTTATACTTGATGTGCTTATACATGATGAAGAATTACTACACGATTGCTGATCTAAATGTTAAATCTTTATATAGTCTTTTTACCTATTTATTAACTAATAGAAATGGGTAAGTATTTACCATGGGTTTTAATATTTGGTAGTCAGACATTTGTGCTTGACACCTTCTACCATCATTGTAATCTACCTCCTATATTAAACGAAGTATTTTTCCCATCGATAGAATACTTACCAGGTCCTATGAGATAGATGGTAAGATAACCGAGAGCATATATTATTGCGAGTTCCTTTTTACTCCATGGATCCGACCAATGGAAAATAAGACCGGCAACTATCATGGTGATAAATAGAGGAATGGTAGCCCACTTGGTTTTAAAACCGATTACGATGAGGGCTGCACATAGAAATTCTGCGAAAACAGTCAATACCAGCGATGCCGTCGGACCTATTCCTAGCGGATCGGGAAATTGAATTTCGCCTCCACTGAAGAGCATTTTTAATTTGGGAATTCCGTGCGTAAGCATTAAGCCGCCCATGGTAAGACGAAGAATTAATTTGCCTATGTGTTCCATAATATTAAAAGTTGGTTTTATGCCTTTAATATAAAAAAAACCTCGCTCTTAAGGGAGTGAGGTTTTTCTCTATGAAATCTATGGATGTTTTAAAGATTACTCTTTAGGTTCTCCATTGTCTTTCTTAATATCGTCTACTGCATCTTTAAGATCCTCAGCTGCCTTTTTAAGCTTTTCTACTTCCTTGACTTTTTTCTTCTGCTTTATCTCTTCCTTTTTTTCAGTAGGTGCTTTACTTTTAGATTGTTTATCTGAAAAAGTAAAACCTTTAGCGTCGGTGCCTATATATATGGTTTCCCCAGCTGTGAAGTTGCTACCCAGAACTTGCTTAGCCATTTCATTGATCAGCTCTTTCTGGATTACACGCTTAAGTGGTCTGGCACCGAACTGTGGATCATAGCCTAGATCAGCCAGAAGATCCATGGCAGATTCTGTGATTTCAAGGTTAATTTCTTGTCGGGCTAAATTCTTTTTCAGCCCCTTAAGCATCAAGATAGCAATCTGCTTAATTTCTGCTTTAGTCAGAGGAAGAAACATAATTTTCTCATCAATCCGATTTAAAAATTCAGGTCTCAAGTTTTCCTTGAGATGGTCGAAGACTTCCATCTTAGTTGTTTCTATTATATCCGATCTATGGGCATCGCCTACTGCTTCCAGGTCTTCGAAATTCTCTAGGATGGTTTCTGCGCCCATATTAGAAGTCATGATGATAATCGTATTCTTGAAGTTAGCGACCCTTCCTTTATTATCTGTAAGTCTTCCATCGTCTAGTACTTGAAGCAAGATATTAAATGTGTCAGGATGGGCTTTTTCTATTTCATCCAATAAGATGATTGAGTATGGCCTTCTCCTTACAGCTTCAGTCAATTGACCGCCTTCATCATAACCTACGTATCCTGGAGGAGCTCCTACCAATCTAGAGACAGAGTGTTTTTCTTGATATTCACTCATGTCGATTCTCGTTATCGCAGCTTCATCATCGAAGAGAACTTCTGCAAGGGACTTAGCAAGTTCTGTTTTACCTACGCCAGTAGG
>CALIQO010000552.1 GCA_938044055.1 uncultured Saprospiraceae bacterium | reverse complement strand
GATGTAGTTGATGGTCAGTGGATGGCTAAGAAAGGAGGAAGTATGAGCAGACCACTAGAGCAAGTCAGTTCCTTAATTGATCATTTAATAGCTTCAGAAGAAATAGATAATAATAGATTATATATATCCGGGTTATCTATGGGAGGGTATGGAACATTTGCCTTTCTAGGAGAAAGAGCGAACGATGTAGCTGGAGCCATAGCCATATGTGGAGGAGGAGACGTAGCTGCTGTTCCTAGTTATGCCCATGTTCCCATGAAGATTTTTCATGGTGCTAAGGATCAAGCTGTTCCAGTTTCCTATTCTCGAGACATACATAAGGCTATGGTTGCCGCAGATGCACCAGATATAGAATATATAGAATATCCTGAAGGAGGACACGGTGTATGGAATGAATCTTACGACCATCCAGGGTTGCTTAAGTGGCTATTTACCCAGCGTATAAGTGAGTGACTTGATCCAGTTGAGATCAATTGGTTTTTGCATAAGTCATAATAAATCAGTAATTTAAAGTAGAGTGAAGTTGTATTCATAACCTTTTAACGATCCTTATTATGATTCATGAGACTCCTGTTACGCATTATATGACGAAGAAATTAATCACATTTGACCCAGATATGGACATCCGCGAAGCGATGAAAGTCCTTATTAAAAATAGGATTTCTGGAGCACCTGTAGTCAATGAAAAATATGAGATGGTGGGAATTCTATCAGAACGTGATTGTATCAGAACTGTGGTAGACGGCGTTTATAATCAGAGGCCTTCTGGAACTGGAAGGGTAGCGGAGTACATGTCCACTTCTGTAAAATCGATAAGTGCGGAAAGTACAATGATGGATGCAGCATATCAATTCGTACATAGTCCATATAGAAGATTCCCTGTGATAGAAAATGGAAAACTAGTGGGCCAGATAAGCCGCAGCGATGTTCTGAGAGCAGTAGATAAATTGAAGCCTCACATCAATATTGTACCTCCTACATGGCAAGCCAGACAACCACAACCGTAACTTTATTTAGATGTTTCTGTTTAAGTCTTTCCCTGAGCAAAAAATTATTTTTGCATAAGATGCAACCCTAGTTGCGTCCTTTACGTACTTATCAGTAATTGAAGTGGTTTAGAACGAATGTTAAAATGCTTTTTAGGAGTTAACAATTTTTTTTAAATGACTTCATTATATTAATCTAATAAAACAACAACAATGAATCGTATATTTTCTACAATCGTTATCCTGTTTTCGACCATTCTGGTTCTTAGTGGCCAGACTAGGGACTTAGACAATTACAGCAAAGTAAGAGTCAGTGGGAATATTAAAGTTAATCTAATCGAGGATTCTAGTAATAAAGCTGATATAGAAATAATACGAGGAGATTATGATAAGTTGAAAACCGATGTAGTCAATGGCGTTCTTACCATTAAATTTAAGAGCAAGGGTCTCTGGGGAGGCAACAACAATGATAAGGCTAAGATAGATCTATATTACACGGGTATCGAAAGCTTAGATGTCAATGCAGGCGCATCTCTAAAAGGCAGTGATGTGCTGAGTGCTAAAGACATGGATATTGATGTATCTAGTGGAGCATCCTGTGATGTAGAAATAGAAGCTTCTTCTGTAGATATTGATGTTTCTTCTGGAGCCAGCTTAAGCGTAAGAGGAAAAGGTGGTGAACTCGAAGCAGATGTTTCAAGTGGTGCGAGACTTTCTGCATCTAAACTAGTATGTGGAAAAGTGGATGTCGATGTTTCTTCTGGAGGAAGTGCATCTGTACATGCAACCGATCACATTGTAGCAGAAGCTGATTCGGGTGGAAGCGTTAAGTATAAGGGAAATCCTAAGAAAAAAGATATAGACGCTGGCAAGTATTCTGGTGGAAGCGTCAAAGCTATAAACTAGATCAATGAAATTGAAGGGGCTAAACGGACTGCGTTTAGCCCCTTTTTTAATGTGTTAAACATGGAGAGGTGTGGGTAAAGCTGCTGTCTCGAACCACGCTAAGTTACTTGCGCTATCAATACACTATGTACATAAATCGTCTCGTATTATGGATTTTCTTTTTTCTCTCAACTCAATCGACTTTCGGGCAGAACCTTCCTAGTTTATTGACAGAAAAAAACATCAATGCTACTTTTTCCATACTTGCCTATGATGAAGGAGCACAAGAATGGGGTATTGCCGTTGCGACGGATAACATCTACGTCGGTAATTCGACGATATATATAGAACCTGAGGTAGGAGCATTTTCTGTAATTGCTGAAACAGAACCTAGATATGGAATGGATGGGCTACTAAAACTTAAAGCAGGAAAATCTATAGAACAGACCATTTCAGAATGTCAAGAAATAGATAATGAAGTAAATTATCGACAGGTTTCCGGCATAGACGCAGAGGGTAATGTATATGCTTTTACAGGAAAATCACTGAAATACTGGAAGGGATATGCAGGTGAGTATATGGGAAATAACTATGTCGTAATGGGAAATCAACTTGAAGAAAATGTGCTTTCTGAAATGGCAGAAGTATATGAAAAATCTGAAGGCACGCTCGCTGAGCGACTTTTAAAAAGTTTAATCGCTGGACAACATGCCGGTGGACAAATCACTGGAAAACGATCTGCTGCCATTGTGGTAAAAGGTTCTAAGAATGAGTGGTTCAATCAGATCGATCTGCGAGTTGATAATTCGGATGAACCTTTCAAGGAATTACAGACGCTGATGAACTACCATTATGGAAGGATAAGACTGAACCAAGCCTTATATGCCCATCGAATCGGCAATGTAGGAAGGGCTGAAAAAAAACTTTCTGAAGCTGAATCCATGTTAGATGGTTGGACAGGAATGTATTCTAAAATTGCCAGCGTCCATATTGCAATGAAAAACGAAGATTCTGCAATCGGGTGGATAAAAAGAGGACTTAAAGAAAATCCGAACTGGAAAGTAAATCTACCTGCTTTTTACTTGCTACGAGATCACCCAGAAATGAAGGCCCTTATTAAGCCAGATTCATTTAGTGGAACAGATTGGGAATCTGCCTTGAGTGTTTTGAGTAATCACGGTAGAGAGCTCGAGGTAATAACCCTGGCAGAGGGCCTTATTCTTGAGGATATTGAATCTTCGTATCTACACTATCTACTGGGAAAGAGTTATTTTTATGAAAAAGAAGAGGACAAGGCAGTAGATCACTTGGAGATTGCTTTAAAGATGGATGGCGAAAATATTGAGGCTGAGAAGTTGCTAGATAAAATAAGGAGTAATTAGCAGTCCCATCAATCCTATCTACACGCATCCTAGACTTATGGACATAGAAAAAGGCGTGCTGAATAATCAACACGCCTGTATATATCTTTTAAATGCTTAGTCTACTACTAGCTAGCTGTTGCTAGACCATTGACAAAAGTGGTTAAGCTACTCTTCAAGTTAGAGGCTTTGTTCTTGTGCCAAGTGTTTCTTTTAGCTAGTCTATCTATCTTGCTTATCACAAGAGGTAGAAACTGTTGTGCTTCCGCGTGATCGGTCATTTCTCTCAACTTCATGATAGCAGATCTTGTTGCTTTCTTGTAGTATCGATTCCTTAGACGGATCTTAGCGTCTTGTCTTATTCTCTTTAACGATGATTTGTGTTGTGCCATAGGGGAACAATTACTGATTTTTAAATCGGAGTGCAAAAGTATATAAAACCTTCTAATAAAACACCTCTTTTCGAAAGTTTTTTCGCTTAAGGCAAAAAAAAGCCGACTATGGTATGATTCTTCATTCACCTATTTCTTTGGGGTTCATGGAATAATCAAGCTATAATCGACTACAAACGTAAAAAAAACTCACATTGAACAATTTGCAAGAAAAATTTGCTTTCAGATTATGCTTTGCAAAAAGCAATATTGATATGTGAATATATTGTAAACTAAACAGAGCATTCTCATCAATTAGTAAATGGGTTCATTCATTGTGTTAATGGTATTATTAACCAATAATTGCATAGCAGAAAAACCATTAAGGACTTTCTTATGGGCAATTTGCATGAAATCAAATGGATAGAAAGGCATTATATTTTCTATTCATCCGATTGGCTAAATATAATTGCGAATTCGATAACTGAATCAGATCAAAAATTGTATTTTAGCGACCCGTTCGATACCTTGTATTGGGCGCTTATTGAATAGGTTATTCCGAATAAGAACTCAATTTTAAATTCCGATTATAATATGGATGAATTAAAGAAATTATTTTACGAGAAGTCCAGCGCTCTAAAGACGGAAATAAAAGCACTTTTAAAAGAACATGGCAACAAGCCAGTAGGTGAGGTTACACTGAGGCAAGTATTCGGTGGAGCACGTGGAGTGAAGATGATGGTCTGGGATCCTTCTCAGTTGGATGCCGTGGAAGGAATCCGCTTCAGAGGAAAGTCTATTCCAGAATTAAGAGAATTGCTTCCTCGTATAGATGGAGGAAAAGAGCCTCTTCCAGAAGGATTATTCTGGTTGATGCTGACAGGAGAAGTTCCTACCCAGGAACAAGTAAACTGGTTGAGTGATGAATGGGAGAAGAGAGCTCATGTGCCAGAACATACGTTTAAAGCATTAGAAGCACTTCCTGCAGACACGCACCCCATGACGCAGTTTAGCATGGCAATAGTTTCTATGCAGAGTGAGAGTGTATTCTCTAAGAGGTATGCAGAAGGTATAAGTAAACATGATTATTGGGATCCGACTTATGAGGATGCTATGAATCTTATAGCACGTCTACCGGTTGTAGCAGCATATATATATAGAAGGTTGTTTAAGAACGGAGATCATATTCCTGCAGACCATAGTTTAGACTGGGCTGGAAATTTTGCACACATGCTAGGTGTAGACAGTCCCGACTTTAAGAGTTTAATGCGTCTGTATCTTACGATACATGCTGATCATGAGGGAGGAAATGCATCTGCACATACGGTACATCTAACAGGATCTACATTGAGTGATTCTTATTTTGCATTTGCAAGTGGGATGAATTCGCTAGCTGGCCCACTTCATGGTCTTGCTAATCAAGAAGTGATTAAATGGATTTTTGAGATGGTAGAACAATTGGGAACAGATACGCCTACCGATGATCAGGTAAAACAATATATCCATGACACACTGAATGCAGGAAAAGTAATACCAGGTTATGGACATGCTGTATTGAGACAACCGGATCCGCGATTTACGGCCCAGAGAATATTTGCGGAAGCGAATATCAAGGATGACCCCATTGTAAATATAGTATGGCAGTTATTCGATGTCGTACCTGATATTTTAAAAGGATTAGGCAAGGTTAAAAATCCATGGCCTAATGTAGACGCACATTCAGGGGCCATTCTGGTTCATTACGGATTAAAAGAATATAGCTTCTATACGGTATTGTTCGGAGTATCTAGAGCGCTCGGAGTATTGTCAGCACTATGCTGGTCAAGGGCAATGGGATTCCCACTCGAGAGACCTAAGTCTGTTACCACCGATTGGGTAAAGCAATTTATAGCAGAAAATAGTTGATAAAGAGAAATATAAATAAATAATGATTCCAGATAATTTAAAATACAGCAAGGAGCACGAGTGGGTGCAAGTAGAAGATGGTGTTGCAACCATAGGAATTACTGATTTTGCCCAGAGCGAACTGGGAGAACTTGTATATGTTGAAGTAGATACCGTAGGAGAAACGCTGGCTAAAGATGAAGTTTTCGGAACGGTAGAAGCAGTTAAGATTACCTCAGATTTATTTATGCCAGTAGGTGGAGAAATCCTAGAATTTAATCAAGAGTTGCATGAAGATGAGGG
>CALIQO010000551.1 GCA_938044055.1 uncultured Saprospiraceae bacterium | reverse complement strand
TAGCCCAGTAAGCTGTGACGAAATAAGTGACAGTGCATATAAACCCATATAAATAAAAAGTATCCCTATTCTTGAAGTATTCATTCTCCGTGTCGCTGCCCAGTAATACGTTGAAGGCCAATACCAAGGTTATGCCCAGTGCCGTAAAACCAATTATTTTCAAGGCCTTAGATAAAAGAGAAGAGTCTTTCTGGACGATGGGATGCTCGTTGCTTAGTTTCTGGTGGTAATCCGATACCAACTGATCGAACGCCTTTTCTTTATGGATTGCATCCGGATAAGTTTGCTTCGCTCCATACCGACCAGCAAGTACAGTGTATACAATTATGGTGAAAATCCAAGTAGGTATGAATAAGTAATAGAATGACATAACGTCTAGGAAATTCAGCCCAAACCCAAATACCAATCCCAATCCCCATGAAGCAACTGCAGGAACACTGCTTACATAATCTTGATACTTAGACCAGTATCGGGTATAACCAATCTTAGGAAACAACTGATGTTCGGCGAAAACGATTGCGCCTACTGGAACGACAAGCAAACCTGCATAGGTGAGAAGTGGTAGTATCTGCGAAAAAACAAATGGGAAGCAAGCAATTATAACCATTGCTAATCCTACTGCTAGGGTAGTTTTCTTGCGTGAAACATCAGTGAATACAGCTTGGGCTGCAAGGCCAGCTCGATAAAGATTCGTGATGGCTGTTGTCCATCCAGCCACAATGACAATGACGAATCCCGACCAACCCAGTGCGTAATAAGCTACATCCCCTGGATCAAGTTCTACAATCGTCTTACCTAATATCACTGCTGCACCTGCGCCCATGATACCAGCCGAGATCCAAGCAATATAATGTCCGAACAGCATACCTGTACTGGTAGCCAGTCCATAAGATTTCTTTTTGGCGAAGCGGAGCAAGGCCATGTCTATCAAGCCAAAATGCGTGATTGTATTGGCCGCCCAGCCAAAACCTATAACTTCTATCAGTCCTATGCCAGGTTCTCCATCGCTATTGACGCCTGTCCATATAGACTGATTTCCTATGTCTAGGATTTCTGCCCAGCCACCTGGAAGAGGCTTGCCCAAGACACTCAATGATAAGGCTGGCAATAAAACGAGGGAACCACACGTAAACATGGTGAACAACCACGGTGCACATACACCAGAAAATTCAGAAACTGCATTAAAACCATATATGGCAACATACACCACAACGATTCCTACCGCAAGTACGATTAGAACAAACCAGAAATTAGTAGGATACCAATTTAGCTGGGCCGGTATGTCAAATGCAAATCTTACTGCTGTTGCAGATACCGTTACCATGGCTGCAGAAATGACTGTAAAAATCAAGACATTGGCCCAGTCGTATAAATTAGACATTTTCTTACCCGCGATCTTTTTCAGATAGGTGTATAGACTGAGTCGCGTCTCTACCGCAATAGGAGATGTAATCAATGTCCAACTAAGAACGGCAAGGATATTACCAATCAGTAATCCTAAAATGATGTCCATGGTCTTCGCGCCAAGCGCCACGAAGGTTGCTCCAATGACGAATTCCGTTGCAGCGACATGCTCTGCGGCATATAATCCTGCGAAGTGTGTCCAGTCGTGAAGTTTGTGATGGGGAACAGGGAGTTGTTCTTCTTGTAATTTTTCGAGTTGGGAAAAGTCAGTTGGTTGATTCATAGATGTGCATTCAGCTGTGTTTCTCTTTCTTGTGTGGCGCTTGGTGGGTGGGAAGAGAAGAAATCCAATTTATTTTTAAGTCAAGATGATTGGTTGTCAAACAAGCTTTTTCTGGACTTGCTAAAGATCTTTCTTTCGTTGCAACAAGTTATAAATTGGTAATGACTTTACAAAAAAAATGGTTTAAATGGTGGATACTAAGAATCAGGTAGGGGAGATGCACCCATAAAGTTGCCTAAGGCATTCTTAGTTAGTACAACTCTTTTATTTATCAAGGAATTTACGTCGGCTGTGGTTATAGGCTCAAGGTTGGTGGCGAAGAAGAAAACGTTATTGTCTGTCTCGGCATAGCCGACATACCATCCATTGTGTTTTTCGTCTTCTATAGAAAGTCCTGTCTTTCCCCTTAAAGTGTAATTTTCTTTTTCTTCACTTATCATGATTTCTTTGACGATTCTTTCTGTTCTGGCAGAAATAGGCAGTTGACTATTATGAAGCCGCCTCAGAAAATCGATCTGTTCCATCTGGTTGATTTTAGATTTGCCTTGTAACCAGAACACATCGATGTTGGAAAAATCTATTACTAGTTTTCCGTATGCTAGTTTCTCGACATAAGCATTCATTTCATATGCACCTATATTTCTAGCTACTTCTTGGTAGCAGGGTACGCACGAAAATTGAAAAGCATCTTTTAAAATGAGGTCTTGTTCCCATGCATCCAAGTATTTTTCTTCTCCATCCCAGAGGAATTTCGTGCTGTCGCTTTCTATAATACCTGTTTCTAAACCAATTATGGAGTTTGCTATTTTAAAAGTAGATGCCGGTAGGTTGCCCCTCGATGCCCACTGGAAATCATTGGAATAATAGATGTTATTATTGGAGTCGTATACGAGTATAGACCCTTTAACTCCCGCAGAATCAAGTAACGACTGAAAACCAGAATGAACAATTTGTTGGGCTTTCTTTTCTTCTAGAGGCTTAGAATAGGAAGGATTGTTGTTTTTGCAGGAGCAACATAAGATCAAGCATAATGCTATCAAATTGGACTTTAGCATTTTAGGACAAGTGAGGTTAAAGATGAGG
>CALIQO010000550.1 GCA_938044055.1 uncultured Saprospiraceae bacterium | reverse complement strand
AGATTTATACAATTTTCGGTTCCCTCCTTATTTTGACTTCAACGTCAAAATTCCTGCGGACCAGTGGCAAGCCCACCCGAAAAATCAATTTTCGGCTCCCTCCTTATTTTGACTTCAATGTCAAAATTCCTGCGGACCAGTGGCAAGCCCACCCGAAAAATCAATTTTCGGCTCCCTCCTTATTTTGACTTCAATGTCAAAATTCCTGCGGACCAGTCGGTCATTTACCAATACAGAATCTAGAGAAAATAGAATCTAGTAAATCATCGCTACTGATCTCTCCTGTTATTTCTCCCAAGTGATGAAGCGATTGCCGGATATCCATAGCAATGAAGTCACCAGTAATACCAGTCGTCAATCCGCGGAGAACAGCTTCAAGGGAAGCGTAGGATTTATTGAGTGCATCGTAATGTCTAGAATTAGAAACGATGGTCTGATCCATGAGTTGTGGATTGTCTATGACCGCATGATACAGAAGATCCTTGATGGCTTCCATATTCATCTTATTTTTAGCAGAAGCAGTAATTAGATTTTCCTTTGTTATTAAGTCATCTTTATAATAATCTACTGACTTAACATATGGATTAAGGTCCATCTTGTTAGCAACGAAAATCTGCTTGCTTCCAGAGGTCAGCACCTTACTTCCCTGAAGAAAACGATCCACATCTTGCCAGAGATCTTCTGGTGTAGATTCTGTAACATCGAACAAGTACAACACAACCGTAGATTGCTCAATCTTCTCAATCGTCTTCTCTACACCTATCTTCTCTATCTGATCTTGTGCCTTTCTTATACCCGCAGTATCAATAAGTCGAAAATCAATCCCCCGGATATTAAGCCTCTCTTCAATCGTATCTCGAGTGGTTCCGGCAATGTCTGAAACTATGGCTCGGTCCTCATTAAGAAGTGAATTTAGCAAGGTCGACTTACCAGCATTGGGCCTTCCAGCAATAACTGTCGCTACACCATTCTTAATTACATTACCCAGATGGAATGAATCCATGAGTTTCTTGATAACGCCCTGAATCTTATTAATTAAGTTTTCTAGTTTCTGCCTGTCGGCAAATTCTACGTCTTCCTCCCCGAAATCTAACTCCAACTCTATCAATGCTGCAAAATCTATCAACTCCTGTCTAAGCTCCTTGATCTCTTCTGAAAATCCACCCCGCATTTGCCGTAGAGCGAGCTCATGACTGCCCTCATTATCTGAAGCAATAAGATCAGCCACCGCTTCCGCTTGCGCAAGATCAAGCTGGCCATTAAGAAATGCCCGCATTGTAAATTCTCCCTTCTCTGCCATACGCACACCCATCCTCAAAAACAGATGAATGATCTGCTCAATAATGTAAGTAGACCCATGACAACTTATCTCAATAACATCTTCTCTTGTGTACGATCTAGGGGCTCGAAAAACGGTAGTAACACACTCATCCAATAGCTTTTCGTTTTCATCATACAGCTTGCCATAATGGACTGTATTGCCCTCAACTTTCTCTAAGTTTCTGCCCTTGAAAAATCGATCGACAATTGAAATGGCGTCATTACCTGAAAGGCGGATTACACCTATAGCCCCTTGACCGGGTGGAGTAGAAAGTGCAATGATGGTATCTGAAAGGTTGTTCTGCATGGCACAAAGATAAGCCATCCGTATCAAGTTATACAGTATAATTTTCTAGTTCTTCTAGGAAGATCAACTTACATATTTCGGAGCTTGTCTTCAATTATGCTTCTAACTGTTTTTTCCGGAAATGGAAACTTAGTACTTATCTGAAAAGTACCTTTTGCAAAAGCATGATCACCCTGTAATCCCCGATGCCGATCTATGACTTCCGTGTTAAATGGATACAGACTTACATGATGCTTATACGCGTAGAATGCTACAACAATATCATCAAGAACATAGGCAGGCATCCCTCTAGCGATAGATGGTTTCGCCGTGGGTTCTAGTAAGGTAACTAATTCTATAATTTGTTTCATATACGTTAAATGCTTTCCAGAATAATCATCTAAATATTCAGAAACGCTGGTGTATTTTTTCATAGCCATAACATAGGTTTTCGTCCGTAAAGGAAATCTCTAGAACTAAAGCTAAGGGAAATTATGAATATCAATATTCCTATTGATTGTTTATGTCTTCACAAGTAATTCTTCACACCATTAAGTTCCATTCATATTCCTAAAGGAAGCCTTAAACTGTATTAGGGTCAAGTTAAATCGATATTCATCAATTGATATGTGATTTTATATTACTTAAATTAATAAAATCAAAACCTCATAAAATTCAAAGCTTATGAAACAATGTTACCTATTAACCACCACATTAGCCGTTTTATTATTATCAAGTTGCTTTCCAAAATTATCATACATGGGAGACACGTATGAACCTACTGAGATTGTAGAACTATATTTTGATGAAATCGATATAGAGAGTGACTTTAAAATCATAGGAATCGCTCGACAGGAGATAGGATTAAATAAACTTGAAACTATTCAAGAAGCTATGCTGGGTAAAGCTAAAAAAGTAGGTGCTGATGCCATTTTATTTATAGGTATTTCTCAAGAAATAGATTCATGTTCAGAGACAGTAGAAAGCAAATTTCTTAAATATAAATAGTTGATGTGATTGTTCTGATTCATTATCATTTTAAATATTTAAAGATTAGTTAGTTTCTAACATGAGGTAATGTTACCCAATGCATCTTGCAATTTTATTATGAAACAATCGCAACTCTAAAGAAATCCTTAAACAGTATTAGAGTCAAGTTAAATGGAGACACTTTTTATTACTCAACGACGAAGATGTTATAATTTCAAGAAGCTATTTCATCTTAAATCCATAAGCCATGAAAAGATCTACCATCTTTCTTTCAGGGTTACTGACCTTAATACTTTCTAGCTGTACAAGTTATTATAAGTCTACCTACTTTGGAGATTATTATACCCCTACATATGAAGTCCGTTTATACTATGATGAAGAAGATATCCCTCTAAATTTCAAGGTTATAGGAAATGTAAAAAATTCAGAATATCTTGTTTCACGCCTATCCCCTGCACAGCTGAGAGACGAGATGATTAAAAAAGCAAAAACAGTAGGTGC
>CALIQO010000549.1 GCA_938044055.1 uncultured Saprospiraceae bacterium | reverse complement strand
CATACGGTATATCTTCCTGTAGGGACTCCTTCTTTCAGCATTTCACCCTTATGCCATTCATCGTTTCTACGTACGGCATCATTATCGACATTTTGAAGTTTTTTCATATTGTCGTTTTTGAGGTTTTTGTTCAATTGAGGGGTGCAAGAAATAATTAGAACAATAAAGGGTAATATGATGTAAACCTTTTGCATCTTTTTATTCTCTTAGTAGTGAATAACTTAAAATAGGGTAGAATGATAAGTTAAAGTATTCTAATTTACGAATCTATCTACTAAATAACCACTTATTTGCTTGTTCATAATTATTGAGTTACTGTATTTGGTGGCTTTAATTTTAGCTGAGGTTATTTCTTCCTATATGTATTTTTAACTATTCAATTTTTGTAGTATATTTAATTTGAGCAATTCTCATCCCCATTTTTTTTACAGCATTATATTGTGATTCTTATTTTGGTGCAGAATGCAATCATTAACTTAACAGGTGATTTTATACATTGACAATCAACTTTTCATAAAATCAAATGTTCATGGCGATTGCTCTTGACTTATTCTTGCTGTAGATTTTAATACAAGAATAATATGATTGATTTTTTTAAAACCATCTTTCTCGTTTTTATTGTTGCTTCTTACGTCCAGGCACAAGTCTGTGACGGGAACCTAGGAGAAAACATATTTGAATCAGGAGATTTCGGTTCGGGCGAGGATAACATCTTACAGAACGATCCCAATCTAGCACCAGGATATATGTATACAACCCAGATGCCGCCGCAAGATGGCTACTATACCATTTCCAACAATATTGATGAATGGCCCAACGCATTTGGCTGGGCAAGAATTGAAGACAACAGTTCTGATCCCGATGGATACATGATGATTGTCAATGCATCTAATGAACCAGGGCTTTTTTACAATGAGATAGTCGAGGATCTATGTGATAACACTCTATACGAGTTTTCTCTTGACATCTATAACCTCATCAATCAAGGGACGAATCTTATTCTTCCCAATGTATCTTTTTTAATCAATGGGGTAGAGCAGTTCGCTACGGGGGATGTGCCAGAAAACAATATATGGACCACTTATGGGTTTTCTTTTATCACAGAACCGGGACAGACGACCGTTACCCTTTCTCTTCGGAACAATGCACCTGGTGGTCAAGGAAATGATATTGCCTTGGACAATATCAGTTTTCGTCCTTGTGGCGATGAAGCACTCATCCTTCCTGATAATGTAGAAAACATATGTAATGAAGAATTCCCATTTACGTTAAGTGCCACTGTCATCGGTAATGTATATGATACGCCTGCCTATCAATGGCAACAGAGTTTTGATATGGGAGAAACCTGGGAAAATATTATGGGAGCTAATAGTGCTGAATATCAACTCATGGAAGTAGGATCTGAATTTAATTATTATCGTTATTACCTAGCCAACGGGTCGGAAAATCTCGGTAACCAGAACTGTAGAATTGTATCTAATGTTAAGGTGCTCCAGTCAGTGCCTAAGGTCTTTTCTTTTTCTGACACTATCTGTGCTGGAGGTGAATATCGCTTCGGCAATACTGAACTAACCATGGGTGGAATATATGTAGATAGTCTGGTTAATGAATTTGGATGTGACAGCATAGTCACTTTAACCTTAGAGATTCTTTCTGACACAGGAATAAGTGCAGATTTCATTGTTGAAAATCCCCTGTGCGCTGAAGATGAAAGCGGAAGCATAGCCATTGAAAATATAATTAATGCTACTGATCCATTTACAATCACTTTTAATGATGACATCCTATCTGATTCAAGTATCGGTAATCTCCCGGTTGGTAATTACAACTTTGAAATCATCGATGAAAGAGGTTGTACATTGGATACCATCATAAGCCTTTCTCCCAGTGTGCCACTGCTTCTAGATATAGGAGATGATAGGATTATAACCATCGGAGACAACATTGTGGTTGAGCCGGATGTAAACAGAGATGTTGTGAATTATTTCTGGGAACCTTCAGATTTATTTGATTGTGATGCAGCGTGTTCTCAATTGGAATATGTGCCACTATCTACTACATTGATTCGGTTGAGGGTTGAGGATGCCAATGGTTGTACGGCAACTGATTCTCTATGGGTGCGGGTAGAAGAAGAAGCAATTGAAATTTTTGTGCCTAACGTTTTCTCTCCTAACAATGATGGCAATAACGATGTGTTTTTTATACAAAGTAATGAAGGGGATTTACCTATCCGTGCATTTCATGTTTTTGATCGGTGGGGCAATAAAGTTTTTTCACAACTAAATTTCATGGCCAATGATCCAGTCTATGGCTGGGACGGAATGTTTAACAATAAGAAGGCAAGCTCTGGTGTCTATGTTTTCTTGGTCGAGTATGAAGACAACACCAGTAATACAGATGGATTGTATAAAGGGGAGGTTACGTTATTGAGGTAGGGATGTGGGTTTATTGATCTTTTATTTTCCAAATGTATCGACATGAATAGTGACCCATAAATTTCTATTAGGGCTTATTATGTAAATTCAATATCTCTAGAGTGTTTTCCCCTAAGAATATGAATGCATGCAATATTTTTCAATTTTTAGGTTGATGGTGTTTTGCATTAAAAGGAATAGGGTGAATTCGATAGGTGCTGTTTTGAATGATAATTGCTAACTGTTAATATATACTGCTTGTCCGCAAATATCCAACAGAAAGTCATATACATTGTTGAACTATGATGCATTAAGCTAAGTGATTCAGCCCCCTAATTATCAGACAATAATTATGTAAGTTAATAAATGTGGTTTAATA